>JAMLIA010000006.1 GCA_023954495.1 Thermomicrobiales bacterium
ACTGGCTCAACCCGGGCGATGTGGTGAGCATTCACTATTAGGAGGGATCTGCCAGTCCTATTGACAGGTTCTCCAATTGAGGCGATGGTTCCCTGTGGGGGGGTGAGCGATGGCTCACCCCTTTTCATATCCGCAGGATGAACGGAGGATTGCCACATGCCCGACCGAATCGTCTTCTCGGGCGAGAACCCCGGGTTGACCCTCTTCAAGCCCGGGACTGAGCAGGTTATAGCCAGAGTGAGCTATTGGCGCTGCGTCTATTCCGCCGCCGGCGATGGCAACGCCACGCTGATCTGGATTGATCCCGAAGTGTCCGGCCTCGGCGACGCCGCGCCACACGCGATCTACACCGACAATCCAGCCATGGCCCGCATCGTCGCCGATCGGTTCACGCAGCACTTCGGCGGTTGGGGAGAGCTCGGCTTAGATCGTATCGAGCCGACACTTGCCCGTTTCTTCCAGGAGGGTGATGGTCGCTGGTATCACCGGGTCGTATCCAATACCGGCGACATGGTCGTCGAGCTGACCTGGTGGGATGTCATTGAGCATCAGATGACGATCCGACAGGACTATCAGGTTGGACCAACGCAGTGGGATCTGGCGACGCTCATCTGTCCGTGCAAAGAAGCGTCGATCTCGGTCAACAACATCCCGGTTGAAGGCGAGGTGCGCTGGAAGACTGACGGCGATGCGCCATCCAGCTCCGCATTCCTGGCGTTCTCGGAAACGTGGCGGGAGCGATAGCAGTCCAGTTCTCGGCGTCGAGCCGCATTGTCAGGCTTAGAGGGGAGGAGTCGACATGAACGAGGCTCTGCTGAATTCTCTCGAATGGCGACTAATCGGACCATTCCGCGGCGGGCGTGTGCCTGCCGTTGCCGGTCATCCAAATGAAACAGGCACGTTCTATTTCGGGGCGTGTGCTGGCGGCGTCTGGAAGACGACAAACGCCGGTGATTACTGGGAGAACATCTCCGACGGCTACTTCAATACCGCTGCTGTCGGCGCGATCGCCCTGGCTCCATCTGACCCGAATGTGATCTATGTTGGCATGGGCGAGACATCGATTCGCGGCGACGTCTCGCACGGTGATGGCGTCTACAAGTCGACTGACGGTGGCCAGACCTGGCAGCACGTTGGGCTGGCTGACACGCACGCTATCTCGACGATTCGCGTGCATCCAAACGATCCTGATCTCGTATATGTCGCTGCGTTGGGCCACGTCTGGGGACCGAACGCGGAACGCGGTGTGTATCGCTCGGCTGATGGTGGAGCCACTTGGGAGCAGATTCTCCACGTCAGTCCAAGGGCCGGGGCGATTGACCTGGCGATGGACCCCCATAATCCGCGCGTGCTGTATGCGGCGATGTGGGATGCCCAGCGCTACCCGCATGCGCTCCGCTCTGGTGGCCCTGACAGCAGCATTTACAAGACGGTTGATGGCGGCACTACCTGGGAGAATCTGACTTCGAATCCTGGCCTGCCAACTGGAACGCTAGGGAAGATCGGCGTTGCCGTGTCGGCGAAGCCGGGGCGAGTCTGGGCATTGGTTGAGGCAGACGATGGTGCGTTGTTCCGCTCGGAGAATGGCGGCGCGACATGGCAGCGAGTTTGCGACAACGCCGATCTCCGCCGACGCGCCTGGTATTACATGCACATCGTCGCCGATCCGCAGGATGGCGATACCGTCTATGTGCTCAACCTGAAGTTCTGGAAGTCGATTGACGGCGGTCGGACATTCACCGCGATCCCCACGCAGCATGGTGACAATCAGGATTTGTGGATCGATCCGAACAATCCGCAGCGCATGATAGAAGGCAACGACGGCGGAGCCAACGTCAGCTTGAATGGCGGGAAGTCGTGGTCGACGATCTATAACCAGCCGACCGCGCAGTTCTATCACGTCACCACCGACGAGCGCGTGCCGTATCGCCTCTACGGATCGCAGCAGGACAACACCGCGCTCTCGGTGCCGAGTTCATCCATCCGTGGCGCGATCACTGAAACCGAGTACTTCGAGCCAGGCGGCGGTGAGTCTGGCTACATCGCGATCAAGCCGGACGACAACAACATCGTCTATGGCGGTGCGATCGGCTCCGGTGCTGGCAATGGCCGGCTGCTGCGCTTCGATCAGCGGACCATGGAGACGCGGATCGTTACGCCATGGCCCGAAGTGCAGGGCATGGGCCGTGGCGCGGGAACGATGAAGTATCGCTTCCAGTGGACGTTCCCGATCGTCTTCTCGCCACACGACCCGAACACGCTCTATGCGACGTCAAACGTCGTCCACCGCACGCGCGATGAAGGCATGAGCTGGGAGGTCATCTCTCCCGATCTGTCGCACAATGACCCTGAGACCCTCGTCGCATCAGGCGGACCGATTACTCGCGACAACACCGGCGCAGAAGCGTACGGGACGATCTTCGCGTTCATAGAGTCGCCCCACGAGCCGGGGGTTTACTGGGCGGGGTCGGATGACGGTCGGGTGCACATATCGCGCGATGGCGGTGAATCGTGGGATGACGTCTCGATTCCAGCGAGCCTTCTGCCCGATCGCCCGATGATTTCAGTGATCGAGCCGTCACCGCACGATCAGTCGACGGTATACATCGCCGCGACACGGTACAAGCACGACGATTTTGCCCCGTATCTCTACAAGACGACGGATGACGGCGCGACCTGGACGAAGATCACGAACGGCATTCCGGACACGGATTTCACTCGCGTCATCCGGGAGGATCCGAATTGCAGGGGCCTGCTCTATGCCGGTACCGAAACCGGCGTTTACGTGTCGTTTGACGACGGTGCGAACTGGCAGCGCTTCAACGCCAACTTGCCGATCGTGCCGGTTTATGACCTGATGATCAAGGGTACCGACCTGCTGGCGGCAACACACGGTCGTTCGTTCTGGATCCTCGACGACCTCAGCCCGTTGCATCAGATGGACGCCACGACGGCGGATCAACCGGCCACACTGTTCGCGCCGCGTGTCACCAAGCGCATCAAGGTGCTGGGTCGCCTCGGTGATCCGTCGCCCGAGACGTACTCCTATGGTCGCGCTGGGGGCATGGCGATGACAACCCGCCAGCGCCCGAACGCGCTGGGCGGGACCGATGTGCAGTTCTTCGACGCGGGAAAGAACCCGCCCGACGGCGCGATCATTCACTACTGGCTGAAGGGATCGCCGAAGTCCGTCACCCTCACCATCAAGGACTCCGATGGCAATGCGATTCGTCACTTCAGCAGCGACGGCAGCGCCGCTGAAGGTCTGCCTGCTGAGGCGTTGAAGGTCTCGGTGGCCGATGGCGCGAACCGCTTTGTCTGGGATCTGCGCGTGCCAGGTGCTGCGCCGATCTCGGGAATCGATCCGACGTTCACCAGCGGGTTGAACCGCGATTCGTTGGTCGGACCGGTTGTCGCTCCGGGCTCGTACTCGGTCGATTTGACCGTTGATGGCACGACGTATTCGCAGCCGCTGACCATCGAGGCCGACCCGCGCGTGACCGGGAATCAGGCGGACCTTGAGGCGCAGTTCGATCTCCTGATCAAGATTCGCGACAAGATCAACGAAACGCATGCTGCCGTCGACCGCATCCATTCAATCCGCGGACAGGTGCGCCAGGCAACGAGTCGCGTTGCCGACGATGCAGCAAGTGCTGCTGGAGAGCAGATCCTCGAGCGGCTCGCGCCGATCGAGGAATCGTTGGCGCAACCACGGGCGACCGACCCGCGCCAGTTCCCCAATGGCCTGAACGACAAGCTTGCGGCTCTGCCGGGGATGATCTCGAACGCGGATACGCGCCCGCCAAAGCAGTACTACGATGTCTACGAGAAGCTTTCTGTTGAAGTAGACGAGCAACTGAAAGCACTAAATGATGTGATCGACAGCGATGTTGCGACCTTCAATCAGATGCTGGCCGGGAAGATTGCTGCGGTCACGGTTTCCTGAGCGCCTGTCTTGAGTCGTCTCGCGATACCTGCTGGACGGCTCATCTGGCTCAATTGGATAACGGTTGCCATGGCATGGCGACTTTGGGTTTATGTCGATGAGAAAGAGGGCTGCATTGACTGCAACGGAATCGTCGACCGGCAAGGTCGGCGAGAGTGTCCTGTCGTCGCTGGACTGGCGGCTAGTCGGGCCGTACCGTGGTGGGCGTGTCGTCGCTGTCGCCGGTGATGTCTCAAGCCGCGAGACGTTCTACTTCGGTGCGTGCGCGGGCGGTGTCTGGAAGACGACCGACGCAGGTGTCTTCTGGCACAACGTCTCCGATGGCTATTTCAAGACAAGCGCTGTTGGAGCAATCGCCGTATCGCAATCTGACCCGAACGTTATCTACGTCGGCACGGGCGAAACCTCTATTCGCGGCGACGTTTCGCATGGCGATGGCGTCTACAAATCGACCGATGGCGGAAAGACCTGGACGAACGTTGGTCTTGCCGACACGCGCCACATTGGCCGCGTCCGCATTCACCCGACGAACCCGGACATAGTCTACGTCGCCGCGCTCGGCCATGTTTGGGGGACCAACGAAGAGCGCGGTGTTTTCCGCACCAAAGATGGCGGCAAGTCCTGGGAGAAGGTGCTCTACAAGAGCGATCGCGCCGGTTCTCACGACCTCTGGCTCGATCCGTCGAATCCTCGTGTTCTGTACGCGTCGATCTGGCAGGCACAGCGACACCCCAACGCGTTGTCGTCCGGCGGTGAAGACTCGGGTATCTGGAAGTCGACTGACGGCGGTGACACCTGGGTCGAGCTGACCCGCAAATCCGGTCTGCCGACCGACGCAGTGCTCGGCAAGATCGGCATCGCGTCATCTCCCGCGCAGCCGGAGCGGGTCTGGGCACTGATCGAAGCGGTCAACGGCGGGCTGTTCCGCTCCGATGATGGCGGCGAGACCTGGGAGAAAGTCAACGTCGAGGCCAAGCTACGCACGCGCGCCTGGTACTACATGCATATCGTCCCCGATCCGCGCGATGCCAACACCGTCTACGTCATGAACTACAACTTCTGGAAGTCGATCGACGGCGGCACGACGTTCGAGGAAGTACCCTCGCGACACGGCGACGAGCACGACGTCTGGATCGATCCAAACGATACCCAGCGCATGATCAAGGGTGACGACGGTGGTGCAACAGTGTCGTTTGACGGCGGCCGCAGCTGGTCGACGATCCTGAATCAGCCAACTGCCCAGCTCTATCACGTGACGACCGACGATGCGTTTCCGTTCCGGCTCTATGGATCGCAGCAGGACAACTCGGCGATCAGCATCCCGAGCGCCACTGTTGATGGCGCGATCCTTGAGCGCGACTGGTTTGCACCGGGCGGTGGCGAGTCGGGCTACATCGCGATCAAGCCGAGCAATCCGAACATTATCGTGGCCGGCGCGATTGGCTCCGGTAACTTCAACGGTCGCCTTATCCGCTTCGATCGCAGCACCGACCAGTGGAAAAACATCACGGTCTGGCCAGATGTTGCCGGTATGGGCAGCGGTGCCGAAGACCTGAAGTACCGGTTCCAGTGGACCTACCCGATCTTCTACTCGCGGCATGAAGAGGACACCCTCTATGTCGCTGGTAACCACGTCTTCCGGTCGACTGACGACGGTATGTCGTGGGAAGTCGTGTCGGATGATCTGACGCGCAACGATCCGACCAAGCTCGGACCGTCGGGCGGACCGATCACGAAGGACAATACCGGCGCTGAGGCGTATTGCACGATCTTCGCGCTGGCTGAGTCAATTCAGGAAGCCGGCACGCTCTGGGCTGGCACTGACGACGGGCTGGTCAAGATCAGCAAGGATCGCGGCAAGACCTGGGCCGATATCACCCCATCGGATCTCCCCGAGTGGGCGTTGATCTCGATCATCGATCCTTCCCCGCACGACCCGGCGACGGCGTATGTCGCAGCCACGCGCTACAAGCTGGATGACACGCAGCCGTATCTGTTCAAGACCAATGACTACGGCGCGACCTGGACGAAGATTACCGATGGCATCCCTGACGGTGAGTTCACGCGCACGATCCGCGAGGATCCGGCGCAAAAGGGCTTGTTGTTCGCAGGCACCGAGACCAGCGCATACGTCTCATTCAATGATGGCGAGACGTGGGAGCGCCTGGGCGGCAACGTGCCGGTTGCTCCAATCTACGACCTGATCATCAAGGACAACAGTCTGGTCGTCGCGACTCATGGCCGATCGTTCTGGATGCTGGACGATCTCACCCCGTTGCGCAATGTCGCGGGCGGCGCTGCCGCTGGCGAAGTTGTGTTGTTTGCCCTCCCGACGAAGGTGCGCTTCTCGTTGCGCGAAGGGTTTGGCAGCACCCCACGCAAGGGCTACGCGGCCTACCAGGGTGTGAACACGAGCCAGGTTGCTTACCACGAGACCGAACGACCGGACGGCACCAAGCAGAAGGTCATGCTCGACGGTGGTGACAATCCGTTCGAGGGTGTGGTCGTCACCTACTACCTCGCATCGGAGCCGAAGGAAGCGATCGAACTGGTCGTTGTCGATAGCAATGGCGATGTCGTTCGCACCATTCGTGGCGAGCAGGCGGAGAAGACACCAACGGGCCAGATTGTCCCCGGCAAGATTGGGGTCAATCGCGTCTATTGGGATATGCGCTACGAACCGGCTGTAACGCTGGAGGGCCAGAGCCTTTCCGGCTGGGGCGCGCCGGTTGGACCGCGTGTCCTTCCCGGTGAGTACACGGTCCGTCTGACAGTTGACGGAACGGCCTACGAGCAGTCGTTGACGATCGCCCCGGACCCGCGGCTGGACACTCCCGTCGAGGCTCTGCAGGAACAGCTCGACCTGCTGCTGAAGATCCGCGACCGGTTGAGCGACACGAACAACGCTGTCACGCGCGTTCGCACCGTCCGAACCCAGATCGAGGACTGGGAGAAGCGGGTTGAAGGAACAGACGCTGCCGAATCGGTTTCGTCCGCTGGCAAGGAGGCCCGCGAAGCACTCAGTGGTATCGAGACCGAGCTGATCGACACGACCAGCGACAGCCCGTTGATGGCACCGGCGCGGCTCTTTGACAAGCTGAATGCCTTGACGGAGTTTGTCGCCAGCGCCGATAGCGCGACACCGAAGCAGGGCCACGAAGTGTTCGAGGATCTCTCGACCCGTCTGGATGACCTGCTGGAGACGCTGGATGGCATCATCAGCAGCAAGGTCCGCGCGTTCAACGACGCGGTCCAGGCTGCGAAGCTGCCGCCCGTCGGCTAGTTTGTCCAGGTTCACGGCAAGATGATGAACGCCACCAGCATTACGCTGGTGGCGTTCATCATCTGTTTCGCGAGGGTCGAAGCGTCAGCGCTTCAGAATCTCCTTCGTCTGCGTCTCGGCAGTCTGAATCGCGTCATCCAGCGACTTGGTGCCGAAGAAGGCGACGTAGATCTCCTCGTTGATGATCGACTCGATCTCCGGCCACTCCGCGATGGCGGGCAGGCTCACCAGGCTCGGGCCGAGATCGAGGAAGATCTGGCTGTTGGCCGGCGATTTGCCCGGATCGAGGAAGGCGTCCGATTCAGCAACGGAAATGAGTGACGGTACGGTTCGACCGACTTGAGCGGCAACGGTCTGCCCGCCCGGACCGATGGCGTATTCAACAAACTTCCAGGCTGCGTCCTTATGCTTGGCATCCTTAGGAATGCAGAACGCATCGCTGTGCAAGGTCGATGCCTGGGTCACGTCAGCCGGCGGCGGCGCGACATCCCACTCGAAGCCGTCGATCGAGCGGAATACCGGTGTCGAGCGGCGGCTGTTCAGCACCATCGCGATGCTGCCATCCATGAAGCGGCTGTCCGGATCCTGCGCGGTGTATGACGCTTCGTCAGGAACGACGCCATGCTCCAGGTTCAAGTCGATGAAGAATTGCAGCGCCTCGCGGGTTGTCTCGGTGTCGAAGGTGATGCTGGTCGGGTCGTTCGGATCGGCCAACAGGCCACCGCCGTGCGACCAGATGAACGGCGCGGCACGAATGATCGACGGCTCGAAGCCGAGTCCCCAGACGTCGGTCTTGCCATCGCCATCGGTGTCGCGCGTCAGCGCCTTGGCGGTCTCGACAAAGTCATCCCACGTCCAGTCGTTCGCCGGCAGCGGGACTCCAGCCTCCTCGAACATCGTCTTGTTGTAGTAGACGACCAGGCTGGACTGGTTGAACGGAATGCACTGCAGCGTATCGTCCCAGGTGAACGCGTCCATCGGGACGTCGAAGTACTGGTCGGCGCTCAGGTCGTCCGAATCCTCCAGCATCGGGCCCAGTGGCTCAAGGACGCCCTTCTCGACAAACTGGCCGTTGTGCCGATAGTTGACCAGGAAGACATCCGGCGGACTGCCGCTGGCGAACGAGGCCGACAGGCGCGAGAGGAACGTCTTGCGATCCGGGATCGCATTGAGCGTCACTTCGGCGTCCGGGTTCTCCTCAACGTAGGCGTCAATGATTGATTGATATGCCTCGGATTCCTCCGGATCTGCCCAGACCTGCCAGGTGATGGGTTCGTTGTCGGCACCACTATCACCTCCACAGGCAGCGATCAGAATAGATAGGCCGAGTAGCATCGACAGGACAATGCTGCTCCGTCGTCTCATCTGGTCCCCTTTTCCCCCTGACGGATGCGCACGTCAGGTAATACAAGAGGGGCACCTTTTCCGCTAGCGGAATGGGTTCCCCTCGTCATACTCACGCAGGAAGTGGCGCTGCGCCACGATGAAGACCGCAATCGCGGGGATGGTCACCAGGACGGCGGCGGCCATCATGAGCGGCCAGTCACTCGGATGCAACTGCTGGAGTCCCTGCAAAGCCACGGGAAGCGTATACCATTTTGGGTCATTGATATAGAGCAAAGGGTCCAGAAAATTCCCCCAATGGCGCTCGAACGACAGTACGGTGACCGCCAGTAATCCTGGTCGCACCTGCGGAATGCCGATAGACCACCAGGTGCGAAACGGTCCAGCGCCGTCGATGCGCGCCGCCTCGAACGCTTCTTGCGGAACACGGCGAAACGCCCAGAACATGATCAGGACATACAGCGGGCTGCTGCCCATCAGCCCCGGCACGATCAGCGCGCCGAGTGTGTCCAGCACTCCGAGCCACTTGTAGACCATGAACCGTGTCAGCCAGACCGACATGACCGGGACCATCAGGGCTGCGACGAGGACTGCGACAAACGCATCCCGCCAGCGCTTCGAGAGCTGCGTCATCGCGAAACCGGCCATGGACGTCGTGAGCAACGTGAGTGGCACGACGGCGATGACGACGATGGCGGAGTTGAGCGCGTAACGGGCCATCGGCACGATGCGGAAGATGTCGCGATAGTTTCGGAACGTTGCCGGAGCGGGCCACCATTGTATCTGCGCCGGTGTCGGTAGTCCGGTCGGGCGCAGCGACGCGATGACGAGCCAGACGAGCGGGATGAGAAACAGCGCCGCAACGACCGCCGCAGCGAGGGGGCGAAGGATCGACAGCCGACTGCGACGGCGTCCGGAAGCGTTGCGCAGCGTCGAGTCAATCAAAGTAGGCCAGCTTCCAGCGGCGCACGACAGCAAACTGCAGCGCGATTGCGATGCCGGTAATCAGGTAGAGCACTAATGTCATCGCCGACGCGTAGCCGAAGCGGTGGTAGTCGATCGCGTTTTGCCAGATCCAGAATGGCAGGTAGCTGGTTGCGTAATATGGGCCGCCGTTAGTCAGGACGACCGTCGCGACGAAGTTGGCCTGGAAGCTGTGAATCGTGTCGCGGAAGACAACCAGCAGGAGCATCGGTGCGAGCAGCGGCAGCGTTACCCGCGTCATGATCTGCCAGCGCCCTGCGCCGTCGATCGCCGCTGCTTCCATCATCTCGCGCGGAATGTCCTGCAGCGCGGCCATGAGTAGCACGAACCCCTCACCGAGTGTCCAGAACAGCGCGATGACGATGGCGATTTGGGCCGAGGTTCCGCCGAGCAGCCATCCGGCCGGCGCGGCACCTGACCCGCCAAACAGCGGCAGAAGGAAGTTCAGCGGGCCGAAGAGCGGGTTGAAGATGTAGAGCCAGAGCAGCACGTAGGCGATGTCGGGGACGACCGTCGGCGCGTAGACCGAGCCGCGGAAGAACGTCATCATCCTGCCGGGTCGATGCATCAGGAGCGCGAAGATGAGCGCGCCAAGCAGCCGCAACGGAACTGCCAGCACAACGTAGATGAGTGACGCCCGCAGGCCGTTGAAGAAGCGGCCGTCGTGCAGCATCTCGCGGATGTTCTTCAGGCCGACCCAGTCCGGTGAGGTGAGCGCGTCGTAGTTCGTGAAGGCGAGCGGCACGGTCATCAGCGCCGGGATGATGATGAGCAGCAACAGTCCGATCAGAACCGGACTCAGCATCGCGGCGAGTTGCAGGTTCCGGCTGCGACCGAGATGGCGACGAGGTCGCCGTTGGCGTGGCTTCGATTGTCTGGCCGGTGGGCTAGCAGTAGACAGTGACGCACTCCCCTCTGTCGCGTCCTCGACCTGGAGAGTATGTCATCTGAGGTGACCGGTGCAGTCCGCAGTCACGCATCACCTGCCGGAGCGCTCACCAGATCAGGTTGCGAAACTCTCTGTCTGGGGATGTCAATCTTCTGTGTGTAGTAGATCGACAGCAGGACGAACGCCGTGCCGAACAGGAACGGGAATTGATACCCCAGTTGCGTCCAGAGCGCCGCGCCAAAGATCGGTACGGCCACGGCGGCGACGTGAGCCCATGACACACCCATCGCCAGGCTCGGAGCGATGTCTTCTTTGCGCGCGATCTTGCGCAGGTAGGTTGTGGTCCCGATCGAGAATGTGTACAGGAAGTTGTAGCCGAGGTAGAAGAGATAGAGCATCCAGACATTCTGTGACAATGCGAAGCCCAGAAACACGACGAAGTGGCCGCAGTAGTTGATGGTGAGCATGCGCCGTTCGCCGTAGCGGTCAATGAGCCCGCCGATCCAGCCAGCGGTCCGCCAATTAATCAGCCCGGCGATGATCAGCAGCGAGGTGATGGCCAACGCGCTGACCCCGAACTGCTCGACCAACACGAACGGGGCGAAGGCGAAGTAGATCTCCTGCCGACAGCCATCCAGGAACGACAGCAGGTAGTACAACCAGTACTCACGCTTCAGCATCAGCTTGCGCGAGGTGTCGCGTTGCTCGTCAGCATCGACAGGGAAGCGCAGGACCGTCACAGCTCCGATCACCGCGCTGACCCCAGCCACCACAAAGACAACGCGGAAGATCGATCCCTGGACGCTTTCAAGGGTCTCGGCCAGACGACCGGCGATCAGCAACGTCATCAGGACGGCGATCATGCCCAGCATACGACCGGCAAAGCCGACCGAGCTAATACGTCCGAGGACGCTGCCTTCCTGCCCCTGTTTGGCGATGCTCAGCCCGAGAGCGTATTGCATCTGCATCCACGAGTGGAAGCCGATGCTGCCAACGACGGCGGCGATGATGACAGCCGTAAACGTGTACGTCAGAGCAAACGATGCATAGCCGATACCCATGATGAGCAGAGCGAGGGCCGTCGCCCGGGCAGCACCGAGGCGCAGCAGGATCGCGGCGACGAAGGCCAGCAGAAAGCCCGGCAGCTCACGGAACGCAACGAGATAGCCGTTTTGCGCACCATCCATGCCGATCTCTTCCCGGAAGAAGTTCGGCGACACGGACTGGTTGAATCCCATTGAAAGGCTGACAGAGAACGCCGTGATTGCCAGGATGACGAATCCCCGTCGAAACTGTTGGTCAGACATGCCCACTCGCGCGATTCCTCCCCCTGCACACGTACGATTCGGCAGCGCTCACATCGTGTTCGTGAACGCTGCCGAATTGAAGGTTGCGTTGTGCGTGTGCGAACGGCGGATACGCCGCTGTATCGTACGGGCCAGCTCGGCCCAGTCAGGACGCGGTTCGCATGATCACTCCGACGGGATGGTAGGCGCGAGCCGCTGTTGCGTCAATGTGCTGGCGTTTCGACTTCCGGCGCTTGCCGCCCATTCCACGGGCCATCGCGTTCGATGACGCGGGCTGCACGGAAGACGAGCGACTCCATCCACGGGCGTCCCACAATTTGGGTCGCGACCGGGAGATTGTTCTCGCCGATCCCGACCGGCACGACCATTGCCGGCCAACCGAGGGCGTTGAACGCGCCAGTGAAGCGGGTGTTGCTCTGCACGACACCAATCGGCGGTGCTTCGTGCGGCATCCCCGGCAGGATCAGCAGATCCAGATCGGCCACGCGGTCTGCAACCCGCTCGCGCAGGATTGTGCGCGCCTGTTGGGCGCGGACAAACGTCATCGGCGAATAGGCATAGGCAACGAGCATGCGATCGCGGGCGAAGTCGCCGAGCTCATCGAGGCGATGCTTGAGGAACTCCTCGTACGCCGCCGCGGCCTCGATGACGAGGATCGTGCCGTAGAGTGCGGAGAGTGCCGACACTTCCGGGATGGCGATCTCGACCAGCGTTGCGCCTGCATCGGCCAGCGCTGCCGCGCCCGCCTGCAATCCCTCCAGGACCGCCGGTGTGCCCATCGGGCCCGCGCCATCGTCGGTCAGCACGCCGATCTTCAGGCCACTGACGCCCTGCTCGATGGCGGCCGGGTAGTCATCGACCGGCACGCGGCGCGTTCGAGGATCACCAGCGTCGTAGCCGGCCATGGCTTGCAGCATGATCGCCGCGTCGCCAACGGACCGACACATCGGCCCCATATGATCGAGTGACCACGAGAGCGTCGCTGCCCCACGACCGCTGGCCCGTCCAAAAGTCGGCTTGATACCGGCGATGCCGCAGAGCGTCGAGGGCATGCGGATCGAACCGCCGGTGTCGGAGCCGGTCGCGCCGAGCACGAGTCCGGCGGCGACGGCAGCGCCCGAGCCACTGCTCGATCCGCCGCTGTCGTGGGCATGATTCCACGGATTTGCCACAGGGCCGTAATGGGAGTTGTTCGACGCCGGTGAGAAGGCGAACTCCGGCATATGGGTCTTGCCGACGATGACAGCGCCAGCGGCATCAAGCAATCGCACGACTTCGCTGTCCTCAGTCGCCACTTTGTCGGCCAGCACGCGAGAACCTGCCGGCGTCGTCTCGCCCTGCATGTCCATCAGGTCCTTCACCGCCAGCGGGATACCGTGGAGCGGCCCGCGGTAGTCGCCGCGACCGATGGCCTCCTCGGCTGCTCGCGCCTGGGCGAGCGCACGATCCGGTGTCGTCGTCCGGAAGGCGTTCAGAACCGGGTTCGTGCGCTCAATCTCCGCGAGCGACGCTTCTGCCAATTCGACCGGCGACACCTCGCCGCGCTGAATGAGCGCCGCGACCTCGGCGATCGACTTCCGAAGGAGTGCACGATCAGCCACGATTCGCCTCCTTCGCTGGTGCTGCGATCAGCGGGTCGAGATAGTCAGGAATCTCAACGCCGGTGACGATGTCGTCGATCATTTGCTCGACGGCCAGCGCGCGGGACAGGAAGCCGCGTTCGGCAGTGCGCTGAATGTCCTCGTCTGAAATAGCAATTCCGGCCGACTTTGTCGCCGCTTTCCAGCGCTCGATCATGGCCTGTTCTCGCTCGTCAGTCATTCACCCCCCTGCTCCTCTGAACTACTCCGGTAGCGCAATTGGCGTATCGTCTCGATTACCCCACTCGCCGAACGAACGGTCGTAGTTCGCAACGCGGTCGTACCCCATCAACGTCAGGACAAACACTCCGTGCGCCGCACGGATACCACTTTGTCAATATGGTGCAACGGCTTTGCCGCGCGTGACGCCGTTACTTTCAAGCAGGGCCGCGATGTCGCCTGCGGGCCTGAAGCGCGCGTTGTGGTCCCAATCCATGAACTGTTTCCACTCGATGTGGACAGCACCTGGAATGTAGCCCTCCCGCTGGTTGTTGCGTGCGAGCGGCTTGCCGGACCACTCCAGGTCGCTCCGGACGTCCAGTGTTACGAAATCGCTCGATCCAAGTAGCGGAAGAATCAGGTCGCAGCTTGTGATGCGCTCGGCGTGCGCAGATGCGACAAAATCACCCGGGCGCAGCGGCTGCCACTCCTGTTCCACTGGATAGCCCTCCGCTACCCAGGCGATGAGCCCGCCATCTAAGACCGCTACGTTTTCGTGACCGTAATACCAGAGAACCCACCAGCACCGCGCTGCCAGTACGCCACCCTGCGAGTCGTAGCAGACAACACGGCGACCGTTGCCAACGCCCATGCCACCGAGAATCTCGGTCGCCTGATCTGGCGGGAGCACGCCGATATTGGTTTCGGTGTTGCGAAGATACGGATGGATCGGCATTTGTACGGCGCCGGGGATGTGTGGGCGCCCCATCGAAACTTCTGCCGCGTCACAATCTATGATCAGAATGTTGTCGGAGCCCAGCTGTGCGGCAAGCTCAGCTGGCTCAACGAGGAGATCACCACGCGGATATGTCCGCGACGAATCGATCACGCTGCCACCTCTTTCTTCTGCCGTGTCAACGTCTAGCGAACTCGTGTTGCAATGGTAATGACGTGGGGAAGCGCGACCAGAAATCGGTGCTGCTGAATGGCGCGGTCCACGGCCCGCTCCCAGCGCTTGACCGTGCTGCGATCCACCTGCCGACCTGCAATGGCGTGCTCGGCCCACACCGTCGTGATCCCCTGAACGTGTTCAGCATGCGGATTGTCGAACACCAGGAGATAGCCACGCACCTGCTCAACATACAGCCCGACCTGCACGCAGGCCGATGGCGCTTCGCGCGCAGCCAGCGGAGAGGCATACATCGACGCCGCCGACGCCAGCACGCGGGCGGTGATTGTGGGATCCGGGCCGGCTGCAAACGACGAGTATGGATCGTAGTCAGCCATGACCACACGTCCGCCGATGGTGAGTACCCGACAAATCTCTGACAGGACGCGGTTGATTGGCGCGACATGCATGAGCAGTCGCTCGGCGAGCACCGCGTCGAACGTCTCGTCCGGGTACGGTAGCGTGTGGCAGTCGGCTGTCACGTAGCGGGCGTTGTCGAGGTCCAGCATTCTGGCACGGCGCGATGCAATATCGATGAAGTGCGGGTTCAGGTCGAGTCCGTGGATTTCGCCGTTGGCACCGATCCGGTCGGCGATCCCCTCCAGCATCATCCCCGGCCCGCAGCCGAGCTCCAGCGCGACCGCGCCAGGGTACAGATGCGCGTCATCGAGAAGGGAATCGCGCAGGGACGCGAAGCGCTGGTCATCGAGTGACTCCAGGAGACCGGCCGCGATTGGGTTTGTTTGAGCAGCACTGCCCAGCGCCAACTGCTCATAGAGATCGTTTTGCCAGTGCTCCTGCGCCAATCAGACCCATCCTTCTCCCGGTTGGAAACCTAACAGAGGTTCGCTCGTGTTTCCATGCCTCGCGCCCGCGTGTCGTGGCTGCGCTTGGCCCTATGCCGCCATCGCGACGGTCATTGCGGCCAGCGACAGGACTGCAACGAGGCTGAGCGTGGCGATTGTCCCAACTCGCTTGCCAAGGCGCTTGCGGAAAACCGGAGTCAGTCCGAGCGACAAAATAGCGAGTAGACCAAGGATCGGGTGAATGATCGTAATGCGGTCGGCGTCCTCAGAAATGAGGATGATTCCCAGAATGACCTGGATGCCAAGCAGTCCGTGAGCGAGCCCGGTGAGCGCTGGTGGCACTGGCCGATCGCGTCGCCCAATGAACAGCATCGCGATGATGACGAAGATGTAAATGATAAACAGGCTCTCGCCAAGATACCGGTGAATACTCTCCATCTGGCCTCCTCGTGTTGCTGCACGGCGCGCAGCGATGCGTGCCGACGCTACTGTAGCCTATGCTGACACGATCGTGCGATGCTGAGCGCACGATTCGTGAGATAAAGCGAGACTTCAGCCATTGGAATGAGCCCCATGCTGACGAACAGCCAGATTGCCGATCATGTGCGGACGTATGCCGACCTGCTGGAAATGGCCGGCGAGAGCGGCTTCCGCCTGAACGCATACCGACGCGCGGCGGACGCGATCCGACAGTTTGATCGGGCAGTGGCGCTGGAACCGGACCCGCGAGCCGTCCCGTCAGTAGGACCGGGAATCGCCGCGATCGTGGCTGAGCTGGTGACGACCGGCCGCTTCCAGCAACTCGATGAGTTGCAAGAGCAGATGCCCGCGTCATTGCTGGGTTTGCTGGATGTCCCCGGCGTCGGGTTGAAGACGGCCGCCCGCCTCTATCACGAGCTCGGCATTACCTCCCTGGATGACCTCGATGCCGCGCTCCAAACCGGCAGGTTGTCGACGGTCAAGGGCATGGGGCCAAAGATTCAGGGCCGCATCGCCGACGGATTGGCATTCCTGCAGCAACGATCAGGCCGGATTTCCATCGGCGTCGCACTCCCGCTCGCCGAGCGGCTGGCGGCGGAGATCGCCACGGCAACCGGGGCACCGGTCCATATCGTTGGCTCAGTCCGCCGGATGTGCGAGACGGTCGGCAACGTCGATCTGCTTGTCATCGCACCGTCGCCGTCCTCCAGGTTGGCTGCTGTCGCGCAGCTGCCGGCCGTGGCTTCACAGACTGAGCAGGGCGCGGACTGGGCGACATTCCTGCTTCAGCAGGGGGCGATGCTCAGGGTCGCGGTTGCGCCGCCAGAGGTTGCCGGCACTGCGCTGATTCGCTGGACTGATCGAGTGAGCACGTCGCCCTGCTCGGCGGTAGCTGACAATCTACCTGTCGGCAGCAGCGAAGAAGAGGTGTACGCCGCCCTCGGAATGGCATTTATCCCGCCGGAGCTGCGCGAGAATCGCGGCGAGATTGAGGCGGCTCGGCAGAATCGACTGCCCAGACTGATCGACGTCGAGGATCTGCGTGGTGATTTGCACTTGCACTCGACCTGGTCAGACGGCGCAGGATCTCCCGAGGAGATGGCTGCGGCAGCTGGAGAGCTCGGGTACGAGTATCTGGCAATCACTGACCATTCCGGCGGGCTCGGTGTCGCGGGTGGTTTGCGACCGGAGCGGCTGACTGAGCAAATCGACTATGTCCGTGACCTGAACCCGGCTGCCCCGGTACACATGCTGGTTGGCTCAGAAGTTGAAGTGCATCGCGACGGGCGGCTCGACTTCGACGATGATCTGCTGGCGGCGCTCGATATTGTTGTCGCGTCCCTCCACAGCGGGTTGCGTCAATCTGAGGACCAATTCACGGAGCGTATGTGTCAGGCTATTGCCAATCCCAACGTCGACATCATCGCCCACCCAACTGGCAGGCTCGTCGAGCGTCGGCAGGGGGCAAGCGTCGATTGGGGGCGTGTCTTCGAGGCCGCGAAGCAGACGACGACTGCTCTGGAGATCAATGCCGACCCAGCCAGACTCGACATGACCGACCTGGTTGCTCGTGAAGCGGCGCGTGCCGGCGTGCTGATCACCATTGATTCCGATGCGCATCATCCGGGATCGCTGCGCAACGTTCGTTACGGAGTGGGCGTCGCGCGGCGCGCATGGATCGAGCCATCGCAGGTAATCAATACATGGACTCTGTCCGATGTGCAGGCGTGGCTCGCTGATCGGCAGGTTCCGGGTGGGCGGCACTAGCCACAATCTCACGCTGGGTATCGCAATTCTGCCGATTTAGGAGTATTCTGTTTAAGCGATCCGCTCGCAGGATCGGTTGACCGAATCATCGTGTGACAGAACAACCCCATCGCCCGTGATGGACCGCCGCGCGCTCGGGAAAGCCGCATCGCGCCTGCGGTATTGTTGTGTGTTTCGACCGGTGGTGATTCGTCCGGAATCGTCGCTTCGAGAGGAGGTGTGGTCCTCATGATGGAAACGTATCTTCCGGCATGGTGCGAACGAAGCAACCCGGGTCCGGACGGCAGATATTTCGTGGCCTGCTACTTCAACCGTGACGGCCACCCTGTCAGCCGGGCACGAGCCGAACGCGTTGAGCTGGTTGAGTACGCGCCGGATGGCACGGCGCTGCGTCTGGTTGAAGCAACCGTTGACAACCTCGCCCTTGAGCAGGATGTGGTCTTCACGAGCGCGGTTCAACACTTCTCAACCTGAAATGCTCTACCTGCCGCCACCGCACGCTCAATGAGCGTATTCTTTTCCGTGCCCCGCACGACATGAGCGGGTGCCCCTCACTACCGATTATCTTCTTCTATCTCTATTCAGTGGCCAGCGATTTGCATCCGTTTCGACAGCGTTGTCCGGGACACCGGCTACGTGGAACGCTGCCGCCTGTATCGGCGCGCAGTTGACTAACGTTTCGCCTGTCGTATCCTGAGGATGTACCCTCTTCGCGGCGAACTGTCGAAATCAAGGAGCACCTATGGCTGGAAACCTCGTCGCGTCATCCAATCATCAGCTTGGTACCAACATGGCTATGCAGGATGACCGCTCTCCTGCTCACGCGACCGATGCAATCATCGATGTACGGGGCCTCGTAAAGCAGTACGGATCTCTCACTGCGGTCGATGGCGTCAATCTCCAGGTTATGACAAACGAGATCTTCGGAATTCTGGGGCCAAATGGCGCAGGCAAGACCACGACTCTGGAGATGGTCGAGGGCTTGCGTGAGCCGGACGCCGGTTCGATCACCATTGCCGGCATTGATGTCGTCGCCGACCCGGCAGCGGTCAAGCGTGTCATCGGCGTCCAGCTCCAGTCCACCGCATTGTTCGATCATCTCAGCGCCCGCGAGCTGATCGAGCTCTTCGCTGCGCTCTCCGGCGGCGACAGTTCTCGCCGTCGGGCTGACGAGCTGATCGCGCTGGTGTCACTGGATGAGAAAGCTGATAGCTACGCAGACCAGCTATCCGGGGGCCAGCGTCAGCGCCTGTCGATTGCGTTGGCGCTGGTTAATGATCCGTCTGTCGTCTTCCTCGACGAGCCGACGACCGGACTCGACCCGCAGGCACGGCGCAACTTATGGGACCTCATCCGCCACCTGCGGGATAGCGGCAAGACAGTCGTGCTGACGACACACTACATGGAAGAAGCAGACGTCCTTTGCGATCGCGTAGCCGTCATGGACCACGGCCAGATCATCGCCTGCGACACGCCTCTGGCGCTGATTCAGTCGCTCGACGTCGTTGCGTCGATCAATGCACGGGTGAATCAACCACTCGACATCAGTGACCTGCCCGGTGCGCTGGACTCGTCCACGCAGGACGATCAGATCACGGTGAGCACGCGGGATGTGCCGCTGACGCTGACTGCGCTGCTGGCGCGGGCTGCCGAGCGCGGCGTCCAGTTGCAGAACCTCTCGACATCTCAGGCGACGCTGGAAGACGTGTTCCTGACAATGACCGGACGGAGTCTCCGCGAATGAGCGCTTTCTGGCAGATGGTCCTTGCCAATCTCAAAATGACTGTGCGCAATCGCGTCGCACTCTTCTGGAATCTCGCATTCCCGCTGATCTTCATTCTGCTCTTCGGATTCCTGTTCTCCGGCGACGATGTCAATATCAAGGTTGGCATTGTTGGGGCCGATCAATCACCAATGACGAGTCAGGTCGTCGATGCGATGAAGTCGACCGACGGATTCAGCGTCGAGACAGGTGACGAGCAGGCCGAGCTCGATCGGTTGAAAGACGGCGACCGCTCGGTGGTGGTGGTCTTCCGTGCCGCCGACAGCAACGGGCAGATCCCGACCGACGTCTATTGGGACTCAACCAGTCCGCAAACCGGCCAGGTGGCGCTCAGCGCAGTGCAGAGCTTCCTCGCGCAAGCCGGCGCGCCGGATCCGGCTAGTAAGCCGATTGCGGTATCGGTCCACTCCGTCGTGTCGACCGACCTGGACTACATAGACTTCCTGGTGCCGGGTATCCTGGCGATGACGATCATGAACTCCGGCATCCTTGGGCTCGCGTCGGCGTTCGTCTCGTACCGCGAGAAGGGCATCCTGCGGCGGATCAAGGCTACGCCGTTCCCACTCTCGTCATTCATCGGTGCGCGCATCGTCAGTCAGTTGATTGTGGCTGTCTTCCAGGCAGTGATTCTGGTGGCGGTGGGAATCGTTGTTGTTGGCCTGAACATCAACGGCAATCTGCTTTACGCGTTGATTCTCGTGATTCTTGGATCGCTGGCGTTCCTGTCGCTCGGGTTCGTCGTCGCGTCGTTTGCACGTAACCAGAAGCAGCCGACTCACTGGCCAACGCGGTCGCGTTTCGATGCTGTTTCTGGCCGGTGTCTTCTTCCCGACTGACGCCGCACCAGCAGTGTTGCAGCCGATCATCAAGCTGATGCCGCTGCGGTATCTGGCCGACGGCCTGCGCAATGTCATGGTGCTTAACAAGTCATTGCCGGCTCAGTGGCTCAACGTCAGCGTGCTGGTGTTCACGACCGTGGTCGGGTTCCTGCTGGCGATGAAGCTGTTCCGCTGGGAATCAAACGCGGTGTAATTCCACCGACGTGTGCCACTGAGTCAACACAATGCGCCTGCCTTGGTGTGCAGGCGTATAGCGCGGAGGGTGGCGATTGCCGCCCTCCGTCGCGGTTTTCCGAGGCGGGTGTGACAGGCTCGGCAGCCGCATCATGCTGCTATTCAATCCATTTACTTGACAATACGGCAAACCTTGACGGTAAGCAATATGCGTATGTACGCTATGTACGTACACCCGCTGGCGAGGGTGAGAAGTTCCGATGATCGAACGGGTGAGTATTGTATGTCGAAGTTTCGTATGGGGTTGCTGGCGGGCACGATGAGTCTCGCTGATGGCGAGCGTCATCGGATCGGCCGCAGCCGCTGACACCTACACCGTCTACGACGGCGACACGCTGAGCCAGATTGCAGAACGCTACGGCATGACGGTCCGTGAGTTGACCTACCTCAACGGTATTGACGATCCAGACCTGATTTTCCCTGGGCAGCAGATCGTTCTGTCGGGCGGCGGCAGTGGCGTAGCCGAGGAAGCCGCAGTCGAGTACTCGAGCGACGACGCGGACACGACCGAGTGGTACGACGAAGGCGTGTCGCAGGGTGGCTCGTTCGAGCTACCGCCGTACTTCCCGCAATGGCAGGTTCGCGATCTGCTCATTGATGCGGCAAATCGGTATGGCTGGGATCCGAACCTGATCATGGCGCAGGCGTGGCAGGAGAGCTACTGGAGACAGGACGAGATCTCCTGGACCGGCGCGATCGGCGTGATGCAGGTCATGCCGTCAACTGCCGCAGAGATGGAGTCGTGGTACTTCGGCTACGACATGAACACGTTCTACAGCGCCTACGACAACATCGAGATGGGTGTCGCCTACCTGTCGGTGCTCTACGAAGAGACTGGCTCGGTCGAGCTCGCGCTGGCCAGCTACTATCAGGGCTGGGGCAGCGTCCAGCGCGACGGCTTCTTCCCAGACACCCACGAATACGTCGATCGCATCTTCATGTTCCAGCAGATGTTCGCGAACGGCGAGCTGCCGTAAGCGGGCCAACGGCAACACGATACTGTTCACCAAGCGGGCGGCATTCAAGTCGCCCGCTCGGTGTGTTGTTGGCGGGTGATTGGGAGATTCGGGCCGGTGCCAAATGCAGGTACTGCGGTTCACCACCCCAAGCGCCTGTCATTTACAGCGCGCACACGCGGACTCTCTCCTGCGCCTGACCCAGTCGAACGGCTGAGTCCGATGCAGGGAAGAACGCTCCCCTGCATGCTCGATTACGTGGCAGGCTGCGTCGGTCGCCCGCCCACCAACAATGCGACTCGGCACACTTCGCGTTGGCGCTCGTCCATGATCGACCACGTTTCCGCAACTGACAACGCGAACAGATCGAGTGCCGCGTCCAGCGATTCATCCAGCGGGATGGCTGACGCTGCCAGCGCCGCGAGTTGTGTGGTGGCCCAGGCGGAACCCAAACGCTCGTTCATGCCTGCCCAGAGGACATTCTCGGATTCGTACAGCCAGCGATGATGGATTGCCAGCTTCGGTGCCAGGCGAAGCGCGAGTATTGAGCGCTGGATTGCTGCGGCGACAGCGTCGCCGCGTACGCGCGCCGCGACGAGCTTATGTACTTCTTCTGCGAAGCCGGTGATTTCCTCAGCAACCCAGTCATTCAACCGCGCATCGCCGATTGTGTCCCAACGCCAGTCAATCGCTTCCTGTTGCAATGTCGCGGCCATGCCTGATGCGTCCGCGACGATCCAGGCGTTGCGCCATCCCGGGACGACCTGTCCGACCTGCGCCGGGTCGATGAACGCTTCGCGAATGTCACTTGGTGAACGCCAGGAGACTGACACCAGGTGGTCGCTTGCCACCTGCAGGGTGTAGCTCGGGCCTTCGCCAATTGCGTACAGATCGATGTCGGACGCGGCAGACGCGCGCCCGGAGACATGGCTACCGGTCAGCAGGACGGCGAGTGCGCCGCTCGCCGTCAGATGTTCAGCTTCGCGCTGGGCGAGGGTTCTGACAGTCGGATCAAGCGTTGTGATCTCTGGCATGCGCTACGGAAGCCGACGATCGATCTGATCCAGATCCTCCGCGCACGTCTGGATGCCAGCCTTGTCTGCGGCTGCGTTCGCGCTGGAGTCGGTGCTGATGAATAGGACACGACCCGGCTCGACGCCGGTTAGCGCCGTCGCGCGGTCAAACGGCCATGTCTCGTCCGCGCCCGGCAGCCAGAGGTCGAAGCGCTCGGCCAGACCGACGCGTTCGAGTGCGGCGGCGACATTGTTCGCCGACGAGATAGCGCCGCGATGGATACCGCGACCGGCAACCTCTTCAACCGCAGCCGCCACCCGCTTGTCGCCAAGGGAGTCCGTGTCAAATAGAACGAGCTCGACCATACTGCACGGCTGGGACATCCCGTCCCCCTCTCTGTCACATGTCGATCTTCGCATACAATCGCCCGAATCAGCAGCCGATGTATGCCGGAAGGAACCGCATGATGTCCGCGCGACCACGATGCCTGCAGCCTGGTGCAACGATCGGCCTTGTCTCTCCATCGAGCCCGACCTCGCGCCCGAGCGACCATATTCGTATTCAGCAGTGGGCCGAAGAGCAGGGCTTTCGGCTGAAATTTTTCCCGCACGCCGCAGACCGTGCGACATATCTCGCTGGACGGGACGAGGACCGCGCTGCCGACCTGATAGCGGCCTTCGCCGACCCGACAGTGGACGCGGTGCTGACGATCCGCGGTGGGTACGGTGGCTGGCGGGTCGTGCCGCACCTGGATTTCGACATCATCCGCGCGAATCCCAAATTCTTCTGTGGCTACTCCGACACGACAGCACTCCACGTTGCTATGGGCAAGTCCGCTGACCTTGTGTCGTTCTACGGGCCGGCGGCATCCTCGTTCATCAGTCGGAACCGCTCCGCATATTCGCTGCGCCACTTCCTGAAGGCACTGACCGATCCCGCCCCGTTGGCTGTCATCGAACGGGACCCCGACGATCCGTTTACCTGGGCGATTGCGTCTGGCGTTGCTGAGGGTCCCTTGCGAGGCGGTTGTCTGTCGCTGCTGGTGCAGTCGCTCGGCACACCCTGGGAGGTGGACTGGGACGGTGCAATCGTCTTCGCCGAGGACGTGAACGAGGAGCCATACCGCATTGATGCCTACCTGACGCAGCTCAAGCTGGCCGGCAAGCTGGACAACATCGCCGGATTCGTCGTTGGCGAGCATGTGAGCTGCGGTCCGCGCGAGTTCCGCCCCTCGTACGCCTATGGCACCTATTCAACCGAGGAGGTCTACCGGCACTATCTGGAGCCGCTGGGCGTCCCGGTGATGGTCGGACTCCCCTGCGGACATGGCAAGCACCTCGCCACGTTGCCGTTGGGTGTGCGAGCTCGACTGGACGCCAGTAATCTCACGCTGGAGATTCTGGAATCGGCGACGATCTGAGATGTCAGATCCATCGACGCCTCAAGAGTGCGCCGGTTGACTTGTTGAGACGTCACTTCCGAAGTGTCAACACGGTCTTAACTAGTGAGGCTGCCAGATATGTGAGGATACAACCGTCAAGGCAGTGTCCAGCGCCGGGACGCTGACACTTGGCAAACCACTCCTCCACCGGTGCAAGCCGGGACACCTCCCACCACAACGGCTGGCGGCCCATCGCTGGGTCGCCAGCCGCCTTTTACACGTGTCGCGCGGTTCGCTTGTTGGCGACGTAATCGACGAGGATGTACTCGCCGAGGCGGTCCGGCGTGGCAAAGAACGCGCGACCCTTATTAATCTTCGCCATCTCGGAAACGAACCCGGCCATGTACGGGCTATGCTCCAGCATGAACGTATTGATGGTCACATTCTCGCGGGTGCAGCGCATGACCTCCTTGAGCGTCTCCTGCAATGTCTGGTACGTCGGCGGGTAGGAGAACCGCACCTGGCCGTCCTCGAAGTGCGCTGTCGGTTCACCATCGGTGATGACGATTACCTGTTTATTGCCGCCCTTGTGGCGGGCGAGAAGCTGCCGAGCCATCATCAGGCCGTGCTGCATGTTCGTGCCGTAGTTGTATTCGTCCCAACTGATGCTCGGCAGGGTCGCCGGATCGAGCCGCGTCGCCACGTAGGAGAACCCGAGGACGTAGAGATTGTCGCGCGGGAACTGTCCGCGGATCAGGCTGTCGAGCGCTAGCGCGACTTTCTTGGCCGCGGCGAAGCAGCCGTTGTAGAGCATTGATCGGCTCATGTCGACCATCAGCACGGTTGATGACTGCGTGATCTGTTCGGTGCGATAGACCTCGAAGTCCTCGGCCGCCAGATGCACTGGCGCACCAGTGCCGTCCCGCCAGACCGCGTTCATCACCGTCTTCGGCAGATCGAGCAAGAACGGGTCGCCGAACTCATACGGTTTGCTCGTGTCGGTTCGCTCGCCACCCTGGCCTGTGTGGTCGATCTGGTGCTGGCCGAAGCGATCGCGCTTGAGATGCTGGAAGATATCGGTCAGCGCCTTCTGGCCGATCTTCCGCACACCCTGGGCGGTCATCTCCCAGCCACGACGGCCCTTCTTGATGTAGCCTGCATCTTCCAGCAACTGCGTCAGTTGGCGAAGCTGGTCGAGATCATGTTGAAACTCGTCGCCCAGCAACTCGCGGATCTTCTGATCGTCAACGTCCTCGAGGTCACGCCAGTCGCGGACGCCACGCAGCTGCTCGGACATCTCGTCCATGTCGTGCAGGCGATCCATCAGACGCAGTGCCTGGTCGAGCGACAAATCCTCATCGCCACGGAACCGATATTGATCGGCGTACGGATTCGGTCCCATCATCTGCGACAGATTCTCGGAGAGCCGCTCCATCTGCTGCTGCATGCCGGGGTCGTTCATGACCGCCTGCATGGCATTCCATAGCTCGGCGCGCTGTTCTTGCGACATTGAGTTCATCAGCGACTGCATCGCCGCCATCTGCTGCGCCATGTGATCCATCAGCTCGTCGAGCGACTTGATGTCGTTGCCGAAGTAGTGCCCCCAGCGGTGCATGAAGCGCTCGAAATCCGGCTGTCCACCGTTGGCGCGTTCTTCGAGCATGTCGTTCAGCTCAGAGAGCATCTGCTGCATCTCCTGCATCGACTCCGGCGTCATGTTCTGCAGCGACTGCTGCATCCCCTGGAAGGTCTGCTGCAGCATCTGCTGCTGGAGCTGCTCCAACAACTCCTGGAACTTCTCGCGGGCACGCTGATCCATGAACTCGTATTCGGTCAGCGCCTTGATCTGTCCGGCCGGATCGGGCGGGAGATTGTCGAGCGCGTCCAGCTTCTTCTGCGCCATGCTTTCCAGCAAGCGCTGCAGCCGCTCGTTGTCGTCAGCATCGCCTGTCTCAGACTTGTCCTGCTCACCAGTGGATTGCTGCGACTGCTCGCCCGTTTCGCTTGCCTTGTCTTTGCCGTCGGACGACTCGGTGCTGTTTTCGGGCTGCTGCGTCTGCTGACGACTCTGGTCGAGGCGCTGCTCGATTCCGTCGCGCTCAAGCTGCTGGATCTCTTCGAGGCGCTGCTTCAGATCGTCCAGTACCGAGCCGAGGTCGTAGCGATTGAGCTCGCGCTGCCGCATAGCTTTCAGTCGCTCCATCAGCTGGCGGATGCCGGGCATCTGCGTCGAGTCCTGCTTGTTGAGCCCCTGATTGAACAGCCGCTGCAGAGCACTCTGCAGGTCGCCCTGCGCGAACATATCATCAGATATGGCGTCCATGATGTCGTCAGCGGTCAGGCCGTCGATCTGCTGCGTGCCGTCCCAGCGAGAGTAGCGGTTGCGCGGGTAGAAGGAGTAGTCGAAGCTCATCTGGCGCTCGATTCAGGTAGGTGATGTAACGGACGGGGACGTTGCTATCTACGGGTGCGGATGCTCGTGTGAGGTTGTGACGTTGTCGTCAATGTCCGGCGCAGATTCGATGTGTCAAGGATAAGCCGATGTTCGCGCAGTCGCAATGTCGTGGCCAACGATGCCGTGCGGCTCTGCTCCTCCCGAATCGTGCATCTGGGGGGATGCTTCGTTTGACTCGTCTGCAATTCGACAGGCATAGTTTGCGGTCAGCGCGCACCAACTTGATTTTTTTTGCTCTGGTGCTACCGTCACTTCATGACAAGAGAAGCCCGAAAGCTGATTCAATCCATCGTTGTCGTCACGGTCGGGGCGGCACTCTTCGCAACGAGTGCCTGCAACACTGATTCCACGCACGATAGTGCTTCGTCTCCGATATCCAGCGCAGCGGCAAGCCTCGTGTTGCCAACGCCAATCCAGGACGGAGTCTGGAATGCTCTGACGGTCGAGCAGGCTCGTGCGCTCGCGTCGTTCCCGCTCGCGATCCCCGATCCCATGCCTGACTCGCTGCAGCTGACCAACATCGTCGTCATGACGTCGCCGCCGTCCGGCGCGCTGGGTAAGACAAATTACGCCGAAGTGCACATTATGAGTACAAGCGGAACTTCAAAGATCGTGCTCACGGAGACGACGCGCGAGACTCAGCTGAACGTGGGTGACTCAGTGACGCGCAGGACGCTCGACATCAACGGTACGTCTGTCGACAAGGTTGATGACCCGCGAGGCGATGGTAAGACGACGCTGAGCTATTCGTGGAACAGCAATGGAGTCTGGTATTCAGTCGTTGCCTTGATGCCTTCGGCGGATGTGACCGAGACGCAACTGGAGCAACTGATCACGAATCTCAACATTGCGGAGTGATCTCGTCCGCGGGTAGGAGCGGGTTGATCAGAGAGCCGAATCGCAGCGAGATATACCTCGCTGCGGTTCGGTGTCGATTGGCCTATCGTAGCTCAGAGCGCGCGTGACCACCGGAGCAGCAACGCTGCGTCGTTGGCTGGCATCATTCCGAGCATGGCCGAGAAGGAGACCGCGACCTGGAAGCGGACCATCATCGTGAATGCCACCTGCTCCTGGCCGCGCCGCGCCGCATTCTCGGCGGCCGCGAGCATGCTGCACAGGGAGTTGGCTTCGCGCGCGCTCGTGAGGATCTCCCTCGACAGCCCGCACAGGTCGGCGTGTGTTGCCACAACGCGGAAGGTGGCTTGTGTGCTGGATGAGTTACCGGCCTGATCGAGTGCGGTCGCGGTGATGCTCTGGTCTCCAGCCGAGAGCGAGCTCGCCTTGCGGTTCAGGTCTGCGCACGTATCAGACGCTACACCGGAGGTTGCATCGCTGACCGAGCAGGATATGACGATCGTGTCGAGCAGCCCATACGTCCCCTGGTTGCCGGTAAAGACGACCTCCGGCGCGGTCGCATCACGCTTGACGCTGACCGACTTGGTTGAGCTACCACCGGCGCTCACCGCCGTGCAGGTCAACGTTCTTTCCGCCGTGTCCTCAGTAACAACTGTCTGGTCGCAGCCGGTCATCGACGTGATGCCCGACTCGTCGTCGGTCACCGTCCAGGTGATCGTGACATCGCTGGTGTACCAGCCGTCGTTGCCGAGCGTGCCATCGAGCGTCGCCTCGACTGACGGTGCAGTGGCGTCGTTGACGGTGTACGTAAAGTCCGCCGTCGCGCTGTTGCCCGCGATATCGGTCGCCGTACAGGTGATCATGTGCTCGCCGAGCGACGCTGTGTCAACCGATGGGCAATTCTGCGACGCGACACCGGACAGCGTGTCCGTTGCATTCGATGTTGCAGTCGCCTCGCTGTTGAACAGGATGACTGTTGGGTCAATGGTCGGGCTGAGCGTCGGAGCCGTTGCATCACGCTTGACGGTCACGGATTCAGTCGTGCTGCCACCGTCACTGGCTGCCGTACAGGTGAAGGTCGTCTCGGCAGTATCAGTGTTGATGACCGTCTGATCGCACCCAGTCATGACGGTGATGCCTGAGTCGTCGTCAGTGACTGTCCAGGTGATGGTGACATCGCTCGTGTACCAGTCGTCATTGCCGAGCGTACCAGTGACATTCGCGACAACCACTGGCGGCGATGGATCGTGGACCAGGTAGGTGATGTCTGCTGTCGCGGAGTTGCCGGCGGCATCTGTCGCGGTGCAGGTGATGGAGTGCTCGCCGACTGACGATGTATCCACGATCGGGCAATGTTGCGATGCAACGCCCGACAGCGCGTCGTCTGCATTTGGCGTCGCTGACGCCTCACTATTGAGCATGATGTCCGTCGGCTCGATGGTCGGACTGAGAGCCGGTGCCGTTGCATCACGCTTGAAGGTCACGGACCCGGTCGTGCTGCCGCCGGCGCTCACGGCTGTGCAGGTGATTGTCGTCCCGGCAGTGTCTTCAGCAACGACTACCCGATCACAGCCAGTCATCGACGTAATCCCGGAGTCCTCATCTGCGACCGTCCATGTGACCGTGACATCACTGGTATACCAGCCATCGTTGCCGATCGTGCCAGCGACCGTTGCTTCGACCGTCGGCGCTGTGTTGTCGATGACGGTGTAGGTGATTGACGCGCTCGCGGAGTTGCCAGCGACGTCGGTTGCTGTGCAAGTGATGGTGTGCTCACCGACCGATGACGTGTCAATCGTCGGGCAGCTCTGCGAAGCAATACCGGACGCAGCATCGCTGGCGTTTGGTGTCGCGGTCGCCTCGCTGTTGAGGAGAATGACGTCAGGCGCAATCGTTGGATTGAGCGATGGTGCCGTTGCATCTCGTTTGATCGTGAGCACCTGTGTGGTGACGCCACCACTGCTCGTGACCTGGCAGGTGGAGGAGACGCCATCGGGTCCGACCGAGTCGGTAGTCACGTCAAAGACATCGCAGCCCACGACGGACGTGATCGGAGATTCGTTGTCTGAATACCACCACTCGAACGTGACGTTGCTGGTGTACCAGCCGTTGCGGCCTTGCGTGCCGAAGACCACTGGATGGACGATCGGTGGCGTGCTGTCGACCACGACCAATGTGCCATCGACCCAACTGATCTCGTAGTTTTGGGAGGTCAGACCCTGGCAGGTGATGGTGTAAACACCGCGTGGTGGGACGGGACTGAGCGCAACTGCGTTTCCGGCCTTGTCCTGCAGCACGCAGCTCAGAGTGCCGTTCAGATTGTTGACATCCTCACCGCTGGCGAAGCCATCGTAGGTGACAGCTGCGATGTCCGGCAGGGATGCGGCGTTGTCAGGCACATCGTAAGACGGTGCGGTGATCGTCAGGTGTTGCGCTAGTACCTCAAGTTGAACTGAGACTGGATCCGGAACCCAGGTGTTGCCAACGTTCGGTGTGAACTGCACAGTCAGTGTGTGCGTTCCAACCGGAAGGATCTGGCTTGCGTCGTACGCATCACCGTCAACAGTGACTGCGAATGTGCCACTAACAGGTTGGCCGGCAGCGTCTGTTGCTGTGTAGCTTAGTGGCACGTCCCCTAGAGCCGTGCCATAGGTGATCGGATCTGGGGCGGGCCAGGAGACAGTGACACCATTCAGGATGACGTATGTCGCCACTAATGACGTCGCGCCAGCAGCGTCAGATACCGTCACGTTAACTTGGTAGTGGCCGATGGCCGCATATCTGTGCTGGGACCAGATCTTGTAGGTCCCGACACTACCGGCGACGGGGATGAGGTCGATGTCATCGACGCCAAGCTCGATCATCATCGGGGATTCCGCCACGGAGAGAGCCGGCGAGCCGTCGCCCCAATCAACCGTAAGACGAACTTCATCTTCGGCAAATGGCGCGACCGTCAAACCAGTCACTTCCATCGCTTGTTGCGGCACACCAGATCGAACGTCACAGACCACTTCCGGGGTGCAGGTCGTAGCACCAACAAAGACAGACAGATCCAGCGTCGGTTTTTCGACGGATTCGATCATGACGTTGAATTCGGATGACGTCACGAGGCCAAGGGAGTCCGTGGCGGTGAGACGCACTCCCCAGATACCTGGCTTCGCGAACGACTGCTGAATCGAAGCGCCATTAATCGGATCGCCGAACGGGTTGCAGGCCACGATGCCGCCGCAGCCAACGATCACGGTCGATGGCTCCTTGAACTGCCAGCTATAGGTGACATCCAGCCCGAGCGGTGAAACACCATGCGCATTGAACGTCATTGGCGAGTTCAATATCCGCGCACCGCTATATGTTGGCGCAACATGCGGCCCGCCACCGGAGTCGACAACTGATGCCGAATATTGCTCTCCATCGTCACCAACGTAGTTGATCGACTCAGAGATGGAGCAGGTGCCGTCGTCGATACACGTGCTCGGGTTGATCTCAGGGTCGGACTCTTCGCGCTGCTTTGCTTGAACGAACTGGTAGGTGCCTTCATCATCCTGCACCAGCCAGGCGAAGCGATTCACATCGTCCCAATCGGTGTAGAAGAGCCGCAATGACGGGCTAGCGGACGGCGGGAAGTCAATGGCGCGGAGCTCGTTGATGAACCAGTGCCCATGGATTCGCGTGGTTTCGGCGGCCTCCGCTGATGGCAACTGATGTGAAATCGTCTGCGAGTAGAAGGACTCGCCCGTTTCAGCCTTCGTGACCGAGAAGAGCGGATCTGTTTGGCTGTAAGCGGGAATCTCCGTTGCATTCAGGCACGGCGCAACCGTTGGGCCGTACTCGGCGTTGTCGCACGTATCAAATCGTGGAGCTGGCAGTGCAGCAACCAGGAACATCGCGAACAGCCCGCCGACCTTGTCCGGATCGTTCACGATCGATGCCAGGTCAGGCGTTGTCGACTGCGCAGTCTGAATGTTGTCAGCGAGCCTGACTGGCAGTTCTCCTTCGACGGAGAAGTTGATGATGGCGATGACGGTGATGATGATGGTCGCAATAATGAATGCGACTGCCAGCCCAGCTGCTACGGCAGTTGACGCGCCACCTGCGATTGCCAGATCGGCCTTGACCGCTTCTGATGCGGCTTTCGCCGTCATACCGGAGGCCATGTAGGCCGAGTAGGCCGCTTGAGCCGAAGCCAGGGTGAAGTCTCCGACGTAGCCAGCGAATGGCGCAACGGCTTCCCAGATCGCTGTCGAACTCGCGAATGCCGAGGCAACGGTGGAGGAAGTTGCTATCCCGTAGCCGATGGCGGCAGCTGCGACACTGCCAGCACTGAATGCGATGGCATTCGCCGTACCTCGTGAAATGCGAGCCAGATCTGGCGAGTCGAGGATCTGGTTTTCCCGAGCAAAGCCCCATTTGACGAACTGATCGTACTCAGGCGGCATTTGCTGGCAGCCAGTTGGAGACGTGCAGGGCGTGTAGCAGGTCTGCGTCTGGTAGCCGATGTACTCTTCTTCGTATGGCGACGGCGATCGATAGTCACAGTATCCAATTGGATTCTCGTACACATCGCTCGCAAGAAAATTGACGAGTGCGCCGTGGTCAGCGCCGGTTGCGATCAGGTTGTTGTAGGCCTCCAGATTGAGCCCTTTCCAGCTCACATATTCGCGGCCAGCACCGATTGCTGCCTCCACATCCTGACGATGCTGAGCTGTCGTGAGCCAATCCACCACGTTCTGCTGATCTGTGGTGCGGCTCTCAGCCGGCGTCTTGATCGCTACGACAACGAGGCCCCACAGCTCGGCCAGCGCGTCTTCGCGCGCCCAGCTGAGGACGGCGTCGCCGTCGTCTGGGTCGAGGCCGTGGACTGCGATGACGGACGCGATTGCCGCGTTCTCCATCGCCCGGATTGACTCGGCCTGTTCAGGAGTGGCCTCATATTTCCCGAACGTCAGCGTCCCCTCGTTGATCAGTGGGGGTGGTGCGTAAACCGCTGCCGATGCCGGCTCGGCAAAGCGGTACACATACGACATCATCATGGCGACGATGAGCAGATAGACGAGTGACCGCGACCAGAGCGGTCTCGTCCTGGATGACCTGCGCCGCCCATTGCGTCGCGTTAACCCTGATGAGCGCTCCCTCACCTTACGCGCCGTTCTCATGTGTACCCTGTCCTCGCAGTTTCTTCATCGTGTCGCTCACTTCCTGGTGATGAACATCTGCTACTCACGCGACGTGAGGTCGTGCCCCCTGACGATGTGGATGAACGAACCTGGCAAGTGCGCCGAGAGATCGAGACGTCTGGTCAACCCGCAGGAACGGGCGGAGTGATTGGAAACATCGGAGTCTGCGCGCACGTCGTTGCCCTTCTCGTCACACAATTGCCAGATGCAAATCCGGTCGCCTGGAGCGGCCGGTCAACGGACACTGCGTGCGCCAATCTGTCCGGCCACTCCAGGGACTGCATTCAGCGTAGTGAGTGAGGCTGGGGTTGACTTCCGTGCAAGCCGCCAATCTGCGACATATGACATGGCGGTTTGCACCTATGCCGGAGTGGCGGTTACAGGTATCGACTTGCGAATGGGTGCGTTGAGGAAGTGGCTCAGGAGTTGAAGAAGTTGTGGCGGTGCGCCAGCGCGATGGCCTCAGCCCGGCTGGACACGTCGATCTTTGTGTAGATGTTGGCGGAGTGTCGTTCAACTGTGCGCACACTCATCGAGAGCTCGTGCGCAATGTCCTTGTTGCTGCGACCGGCAGCGATCAGTCGCAAGACATCGAGTTCGCGAGGGCTCAGTCCATATTGCGGCGCGGAGTCCGTGTGCAGCGGCAACTGCGTCTCCGCTGCGTCCACTCGCGCCAACACGGTCTCCGCGCGAATTGGCTCACAGATCCTGCGGACTTCCTGAAGCGCGATTCGGGCTAGCTCAAATTGCCCAGTCGCTAAGTACAGATCGGCGTAGACCTGCATTGAAACCGCCCGCTCGTACGGCAATGCGCAGGCGGTTGACAGTGAAAGCGACTGATCGAGATGATGGGCGGCAGCGGCAGCATTTCCTGTGATGATCTCCAGCCGTCCGACTGCGCGGTGGGCCATCGAGAGCAGTAGCGGTTGACGTGGCTCGCTGGCCAGATCGAGCGCAGTTCGCGCGTGATGCATGGCGGACTCGTTGTCGCCGGTCAGGGAGCAGAATCGCGTCCACAACAAGTGCCCTTCTGCCCGCCCGATCACTGCGCCGCTCCACTCAACCCAGCGGCCGTGCGCCACGATCCATTCATGAGCTGTCGGCAGGTCTCCCGCATCCATCGCCAGCCCGGCCGCCAATTCCTGAATCATGAGCACATCAATGAACCCCTGGTTGCCGGGTTCGGTGGCCGCGCCGGTGGGGAGCAATTCGTGAATGAACTCCCACGCCTCTGCGACCTTGCCCTGATCTCGCTTCAGCTGAGCCAGCACCGTGCCCAACTTGATATGCCACCATGACACATTTGTTTCTTCGGAGCCGTACGCCTCTTCTGCCGCCTGAATGTCCGACCAGCGACATTCGAGAAGCGCGAGGTATGAAATTGACGCGACGAGCGGCAGGTTAACCTCTGTCGAAAACGTGCCGACAACCTGTTGGTACATGGCGGCGATGTGCTGCGCGAGGAAGCCACGCTCTCTTACCTGCTCGGTGCGATATGGCAAGAGCACGAGCTCAAGCTCTTGCGAGTAGACATCGCCGATCAGCATCCGATGGTCAATGGCCTGATACATCGCTCGTGCGGACGCGAACGCTCGGTCTGCGTCGTCCGGTCGACCGACGAGTGCGTACGCGATGCCAAGGCCGTTGTACAGATCCGCCCAACCGCTGCCGGTGTTGCCACCAAGGTCAGGCGTCAGGCGCGCTCGCTCTGGATCGGGAGGCCAGATCGTCGCTAATGCTTCGCCGATGGTGAGCGCTTCCTCGATATATCCCAACCAGGCCAGATTGGTGACGACAGTCCCCCATGTGAGGCATATTGGATGATCAGGCTGGTCTGACAACAATCGCGCTGCCCGACAGTGCAACGCGACTGACTCCTGCGCCTCGGCAATACCTAGCGGTGGAACACCGCACGCATCGAACGCCCCTGCGCGGAGCGCAGCGTCTGTTTCTCGGCAGGCTGCCTCAGCTTCACGGATGCCCCGTCGCATGTCTCCAAGGAGGAATTGCAGGTAGCCGGAATAGAACGACGCCAGGGCCCTCAATAGCGGATCGTCCAGACGCATGGCTGCCGGGAGTACGTCCTGAATCGCCGCGAGGCCGCGCTGAGGATCATCGAAGCGGCGCATGATGCCAGACCAGAACTGGAGCCAGCTGTATTCGCGCGTGCGATCAACCTCGTGGCGGAGCCAATTCGCGGCAGCGTCGAAATGATCGGCTGCCTCAACCCAGGCGTGTGACCAATGCGCGCGTCGCCCCGCCTCGATGAGCCATTCGACTGCACGCGGATCGTTGGCCTCCTGATAGTGTTGTGCCACCAGATCGGGCAACGCAGGACGCGATGACGCATACGCCTCGGCAATCTTCTGATGCCACAACCGTCGTCGCGGACCGTGCAGGGACTCTACGAGCGCATCGCGAATCAACGCATGATGGAATCGGAGTTGGTCTGTCGTTTCGCCTTCGTCAAGGATGCGAGCTTCGAGTGCCTCGTCGCAGATATCGAGCAGCGTGGCATCGTCGAATCCGCAAATCGCTGCCCACAGGTCGAGCGAAACGTTCTCCCCGAGCATGGCTGCGACCTGCAACGCTGAGCGCGCTTCAGGCGTCAGCCGTTGCAAACGGACATCGATCACTTCGCGCAGGCGGTTGGGAATGCGGAGATGCGCGACATCTGTCAGCACCCAGCGCTCCATGTTACGGGTCAGCGTGCCGCTTTCCTCAAACGAGCGCAGCAACTCGTTGGCAAAGAGCGCGTTGCCCTGGGTTAGATCAACAAGCATGTCGGCCAACTTCTCGACATCCGGATCTGCAAGGCAATAGCGCGCCTTTACCAGGTCGGCGAGACCAGACCGATCAATGGGCTGGAGGGTGAGTCGTTCTGCGTGCGTATCGCGCACGAGATGCGGTAACTGCTGCGCGAGGGGATAGCGCGAGGTGAGCGCATCGTCGCGATACGAACCAACAATGAGCAGTGGGATTGTCACGGACCGCCGACCGACGAAACGCAGCAGGTCGATGCTCGATTGATCGGACCAATGCAGGTCTTCCAGTATGAGGCAGATGGGTCGCTGTTTGCTCGCTGCTTCGACAAACACACAGAAGGATTCGAACAGTGCCAGTTGGCTTGGTGCGGCGGCGGCTTGTCCATCCGCCCACAACTGGCCAGGCGGAGCGGGAGGTGGATCGCCAACCGGTGGATGCCTCGCTATATGCATTTCCCAGGCGCGAGCAATGCCAATCCAGGGAGAATATGGTCGGGATATTTCCTGATCGGAACAGTTGCCGATCAATACGGTGACGTCCTGTGCGGATGCAATGTGGGTCAAATCCTCAAGCAGGGCCGTTTTGCCGACACCAGCTTCACCACGGAGCAACACGAGTCCGCCGGTACCAGCGATCGCTTGCGACAAGTGCGCCTTCAGGAGCGTCCGCTCATTGTCTCGGCCAACAAGAATTGTGGAGAGCCTCTGATGGGCTTCATATGCATCGCCGCGGTCGTCCATTGAGGCGTCGCCCGTCGGTCAAAGTGGCTGCGTCTGCTCATAGTGGTCGCTCGTTCGCAGTATAGCAGCCGGTGTTGTTGGCAGCGAATAATTTGCGCAAGTGAGATGCTGTGTGTTGATTGCAGGCGAAGAACAGCGCGGTTGTCATGCAGCAAAGCACGACGACCGCGCTACTCAGAAGATCGCGCGTTGTTGTGAGATTGTCTAGGCCTTGTATTGCGCCCCAGCCCCAGCAGCTCGATCCTTGTTGAGCCGCCGGTTCAGGTGCAGGCCCTCCAGCACGAACTCGACGCCAGACGCGACGCCAGCCGGGCTACCGGGCAGGTCCAGCTTCTCCAGCGCCTCGCGGACGCCATCGATATGCGAGACCTGATGGACGTAGTTCATCGCCGGGAGATCGTCGGCGGCATCGACGGTCAGGCCATTGTCGAAGCCGAGGACGAGATCGTCGAACTCACGGACGGAGAAGTAGCGGTTGAACGTAGCGATGATCGCACCCTGAATCAGCTTCTCAACGATGCGATCCTCGCGAACCTCGCCCATCGTTTCCAGCTCGATCTTGCCGGTGGTCGAGGCGATGACCGCTCGCAGATCGGAGATGCGCGGCACGGCCTGCTTCTCGTTCAGCCGGATCGTCCGCTTGAGCGCGCTGGCAACGACGTTCTCATAATTAGCGATCGACATGCGCACTGAGACACCGGAGCGCTGGCTGATGTCGTGGCTGCGACGGGCCAGGTGCGTGATCTCGGCGATGATCTCGCGCATGAACTGCGGGACGTACAGATCGACACCGTCGGTCGGCGCGGGCAGCGACTCCTGCGCCATGATGTCCATCTCCAGCTCGATCGTCTCCGGGTAGTGTGTGCGAATCTGCGAGCCGTAGCGGTCCTTCAGCGGCGTGATGATGCGACCGCGGTTGGTGTAGTCCTCCGGGTTGGCGCTGGCGACGACGTAGACATCTAGCGGCAATCGCACGCGGTAGCCACGGATCTGGACATCGCGCTCCTCCATGATATTGAGCAGGCCGACCTGGATACGCTCGGCGAGGTCCGGCAACTCATTCATGGCGAAGATGCCGCGGTTGGTTCGGGGAATCATGCCGTAGTGGATTGTCAATTCGTCGGAGAGGTAGCGGCCTTCGGCTACCTTGATCGGATCGACTTCACCGATCAGGTCAGCGATGGTCGTATCGGGCGTTGCCAGCTTCTCAGCATAGCGCCGCTCACGACCGATCCACTCGATCGGGGTGTCGTCGCCCTTTTCTGCAATCAGGTCGATGGCGTAGCGGCTGATTGGATTGAACGGATCGTCATTGATTTCGCTGCCGGCGACGATTGGTACGAATTCGTCGAGCAGGTTCACGAGGCTACGGGCCATACGTGTTTTGGCCTGTCCACGCTCACCGAGGAAGATGATGTCCTGACCGGAGAGAATCGCATTCTCGATCTGCGGCAGCACGGTCTCTTCATAGCCGACGACACCGTCAAAGAGCGGCTGATCGGAACGAAGGCGGGCGATCAGGTTCCTGCGCATCTCTTCGCGAACTGGTAGGACGGTGTAGCCGCTGGCGCGCAGTTCGCCTAATGTTTGAGCCTGGTGCTGATCCGACATAGTGATCGAACCTTTCTGCAACGGTGGGTGAACGATTCGGATGCGCAATCCGCTTCACGAGCCGTTGGCATTTTCGAGCGGAGGGCGGAAGAGGTGGCGCACATCAGTCATGTATATGTGACGCGTGCTGCGCTCAATCGTACTGCCGCGCGTCGGGCTGTCAAGAAAAAACAACTCAGTGGTGCGTCAATCGTTCTGCGAGCGAACGACCGTCCGATGGGACGCCGGTTCGCTCAGCCTTGGCGTCCAACTGTGCGAAACCACGCTGAACCAGCCGCACGCCCAGAAAGCGGTACGGCTCCGGCTCCCACGGCTTTGGTGCGTGCTGGGCCATCGGCAGGCGGACGAGGTCGGTGTCACGACCAAGGATCTGATCCGCGAGCACGCGGCCACTCAGGTTTGAGGTGGCGACACCGGTACCGGTATATGCACCGGCCATAGCGACGTTCTCGCGCGGATCGAATCGCATCGTTGGCATGTAGTCTCGCGACCAGCCCAGCGCGCCTCCCCACGAGTGCGTGAACTTCACATCCTTCAACATCGGGAACCACGTGCGCACGTTTTCCTGCAACATGTGGTGGGTCGGACCATGGCGATCGTACTCGTCGCGGATCGCCGAGCCGAAGTGGTACGGCGCGCCGCGACCGCCGAACATGATTCGGCCGTCGGATGTGCGCGACAGGTAGTTCACCATGAAGCTCATTGATGAAACGCATTCATGTGCGTCCCAGCCGATCTCCTGCCAGTCTGACTCCGTGAGCGGCTCGGTCAGCGTGATGAGGGAATAGGCCGGCAGGACTGCGCGGCGCATTTTCGGAAGCTGGCTGATGAATGCCTCACCTGCCAGAACCAGCGTCTTCGCGCGGACGTGTCCGGTGTCCGTGTGTAGCGCAGGCCACGCTCCGGCCGTGAAGTCGGTGACGCGCGTCTGCTCGTAGATCGTTGCGCCGCGCTGCTCGACCGCGCGGGCCAGGCCACGGACGAGCTTGCCCGGCTGGATCGTCGCGGTATGTGGCGTATAGATTGAGCCGAGCGTGTTGGTGACGTTGATCCGTTCGGCGGTCTCTTGCAGATCAAGCTTCTGGTAGTCGTTGGTCAGACCGAACTTCTCGTACGTAGCCCAGGACGACTCGATCGACGGCAACTGGTGCTGACCGCGCGCGAGGCGTAGCGAGCCGCCCTTGCGCCACTCGATATCGATTTCTTCCTGCTCCGCCCGCGCGCCGACTTCATCGACCGCATCCCACATCGCGTGTTGCACAGCCAGTGCGGCGTCGCGACCATAGCGATCTGCCAGTGACGACAGGCCGAGCGGGAAGCCCGATGTGCACCATGCGCCGTTGCGACCCGACGCGCCGAAGCCGGCGATCTCAGCTTCGAGGATCGCGATCTTCAAGGTCGGTTCATGCTCGAGCAGATAGTAGGCGGTCCAGAGCCCGGTATATCCCGCTCCGAGGATGGCCACATCGACGTCGATTGATCCGCGCAGCGCGGGACGCGGCGTGAGATCGTCGCCACAGGTTTCCAGCCAGTAGCTATAGCTTGCGTAGTTCTTCATTGACCGACTCACTCCTCGCATTCCAGTGCGTACCTTGCCTGAGGCGGCATTCTACGGGCATACGCGCCCGCTCGGACCCGACTACGGCAGCTCGTCGGTGCGGCGTGCGTCGATGACATAGCCACGGATCGTGCTGGCTGTACTCAATCCGCGTGCACACCAGTCGCGGATCTGATGTGTTCTGCGCGCCAGACGATCCGATGCCTCACGGTCGTCCCAACCGCCCAGCTCAGCGAGGACGGCTATGTAACGACCAATCTGAAATTCGAGATCGCCGCGCAGCGACTGGCGGTATGCGATCTGCACGATGCGCGGAGCGTCTGCGTCATTCGGCACGATGCGCTCGATGGTTGAGACGCGTCGAAGCAAACGGCTGCCCGAGTACCCGACGCTAATGTTCACAACGAGGTCAAGATGAGCGAGGTGCTCGGCCGGAACCTCCAGCGGGTACGACATGAGTTGGGCGAGCGCATCTGAAGCAGACGAAGCGTGCATCGTCGTCGCGAGAGGGTAGCCATCGAGGACGGCATCAAAGACACGCCGCACACCATGTCCCCAAAGGTAGATCGGCAAATGCGCACTGATCTCATTGCACAGCAGATACGCATGCGAAGCCGGAGTAGCCGATAGAAACTCAAATCGCTCATACCAGCCACGCAGGAAGATCGGCGCAATGTCGTTCGGCAGGAAGTCGAGCAGTGCGGTGAGTAGCGTCGTTTTACCTGCGCCGTGCGGTTCGGCGATGACCATAAGCGAGGCTCGCGCTTCGATCGCCAGCGTGAGGAACGCGGAGCTGACGACATCGAGTGCTTCGCGTTCGATGAGCCAGATGAGTGAGCGCTGGTTGTGTGGCGTCCAGCCTGATCCCCACCAACCGAACGGCTGTCCGTAGTCGGATGGGCTGGGTGATGCCGCAGATGCAGTTCCAGTGCTGCCGTGAGGCTGCGTCAACTGATCGCTCCTAACGACGCAGATAGTACGGCATTGGGCTCGTCTCGTCGCAGGACGTGGCATTTGCCGTGCGGTGGAAACGCCGCGGGGTCGCATTCCAGACTGTGCGCGTGGGTGGATAGTGGCTGACGGAGGCTCATGCGCAGGTGAAATCCACATCGAAACGGATAGTTGTCGTCCTGCTTGTGCTGCAGTGCGTCATGCTAGCTGGCATGCTCCGCCGCGATGGCCCATTCGATCATGTCGGCATGGATTTTCTGACCACCTGGGTTGATGCCAGCATGATTCGCGATGGCGATGCTCACCGGCTGTACGACACCCGCGCCCAGTGGGAATACGAGCTTCCGGTTATCAACCAGTACGACGTGCATTGGAACGACCGCGTCATGCACCCGTATCTGGCTCCGCCACCGCTGGCGATCCTCGGTATTCCCTTCACCTTGCTGTCACCGATGGCCGCGCTCGCAATCTGGATGAGCCTGGCGATCGGCGCAGTGTTGCTGGCGCTTCGCAAGCTCTGCTCGTCGTTCGCGATTGAGTGGAGTGACATCGCGCCGCTCGTTCTTGGGTCGATGCCACTGTTCGCGCTGGTCATGCTTGGGCAGGCCGACGGTCTACTCGTGCTGGCGTTTGTGGTGTTCCTCGCACAGTTGCGACGCGGTCGAGAAGGTCGAGCTGGCCTTGCGCTCGCTGTGCTGGCGATGAAGCCACAGCTCCTGCTAGCGCCGATCATCTACCTCCTGGTGACCGGTCGGCGTCGGGCTGTCGTGTCGGTTGCTGTGGCAAGCGCTGCCGAAGCCGCGCTGTCGTTTGCCCTGATCGGCTGGGGTGGATTGCAGGACGCGTTGGCAGTGTCGCGTCGCATGGGTGGCCCAGCCGGCGATGCCGTGATCCACGTCGCCGGCATGCTCAACATTCGCGCTGCGGTCGCGCGCTCGCTGCCGACCAACATGGAATTCCTCCAGACGGTCGTCATCGTTGTGCTGACCGCGCTCATTCTGGGCGTCACTGCCCGAATCTGGCGACGGGGCGATAGTCATGCGGTCACGCCGATCGGAGCGGGGTTGCTCTGCATCGTGACTGTGCTCACGGCGTTTCATGCGCACTACCATAGCGGCGTGCTCGCGCTGCTTGGTGTCGGGCTGCTCGCAGTTGGCCTTCGGGAACACGGCGAAGCCCAGGCAGCGCAGCGCCTCGTGACGTTGACGCTGATCACCTTCAGCTTCGTGCCGTTCGTGCTATTTCTAATCAACGAGTCGACACGCCGACCTGCGGCGCTCGGGACGATCGTCCTGCTCGGTATGTGGACCTGGATGGCCTACAGGCTTTCGCTGCAGGCGCGTCCCGTTGCGAGCCTGACCGTGCTGGCCAGAGAGACATCACCGTCATCGTCACAACCACACTCGGAGGCGTAGATCAGGCCGCTTGCAAATGGGTCTCGTCGAGGGCACCAAGCTCGCGCAGTACGAGCGCGCGGTGCTTGCAGTAGGAGCGGAACTCGCTACCCCGACAGGTGCAGAGCAGATCGCTGTCATACACGGTGACCTCGTAGGCGGTCAGCGGTTGACTCTTGCTGGAGACGGCCCAGTACCGTGGGTCGCCGTTGAGGCGGTAGGCCCGCAGACCTTCGCGGTCGGCTTTCTCTGCCATCCGTTGCCAGGTGGAGAGCGGGGTCACCGTCTGTATATGCGTCATCATCATTTACTCCCGCTTTCTCGTCGAACAATTCGACCTATTAATTCTACTAATTTGCACCTGTGACGGCCAGTCACTTTCCGCGTCCACATGCGGAAAACAGGACTTTTCCAAAGACGAACGCAGCGATTCAGCCTCGCTCTCTCGCCTGACTACATCTCTGCGTCCGCCTATGGAGTTGGCCTGTCACAGCCGAGAATCGTGCCGCTCGACTGACAGATCAGCGCCGTTTACTCGTCACTCATTCGTCGCAACCAGATGGTCAGTTATGTGCAGTCGTGACGAAGTCAACGCTGTAAAACACATTGACTTCGTTCGCTGCGGGTCATTTCCTGCCCGTTGCTATACTGAAGAATGACAGGAGCCCGGTATCCGGTCGGAAGAGACTGCTACAAACATGACCGGACCGCGGAACATCTGAATTGCTCGCGCGACGATTGCGCGGACGATGCTGCTGAGCGATGTGTGCTCAGTGCCGACGACTGGATGGGAGTGGCGGGATCGGTATGGCGCAGGAGCAGAACTCGTACGATGTCCTCTTTCTCGGTGGCGGAACCGGTGGGTACGTCGCAGCAATTCGGGCCGCACAGCTGGGAATGCGCGTAGGGGTCATTGAAAAGGACCTCGTCGGTGGCACATGCGTCCATCGCGGTTGCATCCCGGCGAAGGCGCTGCTGAAGGGCGCATCGGTAGCCAGCACCGTGAAGGAAGCCGCGAAGTACGGTGTGACGCCTGGTGAAATCAGCCTGGACTACGCCGTCACGATGGGCAATGCCCGCAAGGTTGTGGATCAGAACTACAAAGGCATCCAGTTCCTCTTCCGCAAGCACAAGATCGATACGATCGAGGGCTGGGGCGTCCTGACCTCACCGAACACGATCAAGGTTCAGACCAAGGACGGGTCGTCAACGGAAGTCACCGCCAAGAACATCATTATCGACACCGGCTCAACTCCTCGACCAATCAAGGGGCTCGACTGGGACCCGAAGCGTGTCTTCAATAGCGACCACGCGACGACTGAGCCGTACCTGCCGAAGCGCGTCATTGTTCGTGGCGGCGGGGCGACCGGCCTTGAGTTCGCCAGCACCTACCGCGACTTCGATTGTGAAGTGACCCTTGTTGGTCGAGTCGCGCCGAACGAGGACGAAGAGGTCCAGAAGGAGCTCACCCGAGCGTTCCAGCGGCGCGGCATTCGCGTTATCCCGAACGTCCGCCCGACGGCCGAAGACTTCGAGATCAGCGATGATGGCGTGAAGATGCGCTTCACCGCAGACGGCAAGGATGAAGTCATCGAGGCTGACGCGCTGCTGGTTGCGACCGGGCGCTTCGGCAACTACGAGGGCATCGGCCTGGAAGAGGTCGGCGTCAAGGTTGTCGATGGCTACATTGCGGTTGATGAGTACATGCGCACGAACGTTCCGGGCGTCTTCGCCATTGGCGATGTCACCGGGAAGCAGCAGCTCGCGCACACCGCCATGCATCAGGGCGTTGTTGCTGTCGAGCTGATCGCCGGCGAGAAGCCGCACGCGCTCGACTACGGCAAGATCCCCTGGGTGACCTACTGCTCGCCGGAGATCGGATCTGTCGGTCTCACTGAGCAGAAGGCTCGTGACGCAGGCTACAACGTACAGACCGGCAAGTTCCCGCTCTCGGCCAACGGCAAGGCCCGCATCGAAGGTGACACCGTCGGTTTCGCCAAGCTGGTGGTCGACGCTGACACCGACCAGATCCTTGGGGTTCACCTGCTGGGCGGTCACGCGACGGAGTCGATCTCCGAGGCCGGGCTGGCGATGATGTTCGAGGCAACTGCCTGGGAGCTGACGATTACCGTCCATCCGCACCCGACGATTTCCGAAGTCATTCACGAGGCGGCGCTCGACGTCTTCGGGCGGCCCCTGCACATCTAGTCGAACGGAAGCAGAACTTCGGACGGTCGCCCAGCGGCCGTCCGAAACTACAGGTAGTAAGGAGAAGCCGAGCTCAGAGCAACGTTGTCTACGCAAGTGAATAGCCAATTCGTCGCGGTCGTGGTTCGCGTTATGCGGAAGCAAAGACACGAATCGACAGCGGCGTGCTCACAGGTGAAGATCCAGTCCAACGGCGGGCTGGAACGGCAAAGGAGGCAGCACTATGGCGAGCAACGGCACAGGCAGTGCGGCAACCGTATCCCACGAAGCGGTGGGAGATCTGTCGCACGATGAACTGCGAAGAATGTATGAGACGATGCTGCTGGCCAGGCAGCTTGATGAGCGCATGTGGTTGCTGAACCGTAGCGGTCGCGCGCCGTTCGTCGTTTCCGTTCAGGGGCACGAGGCCGCGCAGGTCGGCATGGCATTCGCCCTCGATCCCAACCGGGACTGGCTTGTCCCCTACTATCGTGACCTTGCACTCGTTCTCCACTTCGGATATTCCGCACGCGACGCAATGCTCTCGCTCCTTGCCCGGGCCGAAGAGCCGAACTCCGGCGGGCGGCAAATGCCCGGCCACTATGGCTCCCGCGAGAAGCGCTTCTACATTGGATCCAGCGTCGTTGGCACGCAGTTCCCGCAGGCAGCCGGTTTCGCACTGGCAGCGAAGATGCGCGGCGAAGACACTGTCGTCGTGACCAGCATCGGCGAGGGCGGCACAGCGCAGGGCGATGTCCACGAGGGACTGAACTGGGCCTCGATCCATAAGCTCGGCGTCATCTTCTTTGTCCAGAACAACCACTATGCCATCTCGGTCCCGATGGATCGTGAGATGGCTGTGAAGACGGTGGCCGAGCGTGCAGCCGCGTACGGCATCCCGGGTGTGCGCGTCGATGGCGCGGACGCGGTTGAGGTGTATCTGGCTGCGCGCGAGGCAGTCGCTCGCGCACGTCGCGGCGACGGGCCAACGCTGTTTGAAGCTGTCGTCACCCGCATGACACCCCACTCGTCTGATGACGACGACCGACTCTATCGCAGCCGAGAAGAAGTGCAGAGTTACAAGGAACGCGACCCACTGGTCGTGACTCGCCAGCGCCTGGTCGATCTGGACGTCCTTGATGAAGTGCACGAGAGCGAAATACTGGCGCGGGTGAAAGCCGCTGTCAACGACGCGACCGAGTACGCCGAGCAAGCCCCGCTGCCCGATCCGAGCGAAGCCTTCAAGCATGTCTATGCCGAGGTCGGGCAGACGGTCTAGCGGCTCGCGCGAGCAGCCGATGTCATCGACGCTGTTGTCGACGACGCATCGCCCGCTCGCAGTGCTCACCAGCGTGCGCAGATGCACGTAGCGCAGGAGGATACGTGGCAACGAAGCTACTGATTGAGGCGATCCGCGAAGGGCTCCATCAGGAGATGGAGCATGACGAGCGGGTGATGATTCTCGGTGAGGATGTCGGCAAGCGCGGCGGCGTGTTCCGCGTCACCGACGGGCTGCAGGAGAAGTTCGGCGAGCTGCGAGTACTCGACTCGCCGCTGTCCGAATCGTCGATTATTGGTGTCGCGATCGGCGCGTCAGCGAACGGGATGCTGCCGGTTGCCGAGATCCAGTTCCTCGACTTCATTCATCCGGCAATGAACCAGATCATGAGCGAGGCCGCCAAGACGCGCTACCGATCCGGCGGCGATTTTTCGTGCCCGATCGTGATTCGCGCTCCTTATGGTGGCGGTATCCACGGAGCGCTCTATCACTCACAGTCGATTGAAGCGCTGTTCACGCACATTCCGGGGCTCAAGGTCGTCGCTCCGATTGATCCATACGACGCCAAGGGGCTGCTGAGCTCTGCGATCCACGATCCCGACCCGGTCATGTTCCTGGAGCACAAGCGCGCCTATCGCGCGATCCGTGGCGACGTGCCGGACGAGATGTACACCGTGCCAATCGGCAAGGCCAGGGTCGTGCGCGAGGGCACTGACATGACGATCATCTCCTACGGCTGGTACGTGCAGGAAGTGCTGGAAGCGGTCGACGCCTATACGCAGCAACAGCAGGCATCAATTGAGGTCATTGACCTGCGCTCGCTCCGTCCGCTCGACAGCGAAACTATCCTGTCGTCGGTCATCAAGACCGGCAAGGTAATGATCGTGCATGAAGCCAACAAGTTCGGCGGCCTGGGCGGCGAGATTTCAGCGATCATCGCTGAGGAAGCCTTCCCGTATCTGGACGGCCCGATCGTACGAATCGCCGGCCCGGAAGTCCCGGCGATGCCGTACGCCGCGCCGCTGGAGAAAGCCTTCCTGACCTCTGCTGACGACATTCGCGCTGCCATAGATCGCCTGGCGGCTTACTAGCCACCCGAACGTGAGGAGGACAACGATGTCCAGTACAACGCAGGGAACGACCATCGCCATGCCGAAGCTTGGCGAGAGCGTTACCGAAGGCACGCTCGGATCGTGGCTGAAGGCGGTCGGCGATGTCGTCGAGAAGTACGAGCCACTGGTTGAGGTTGTGACTGACAAAGTCACGGCAGAGATACCCGCTCCGGTGTCAGGAACAATCGTCGCCATTGTCGGCGATGAGGGCGAGACGATCCCCGTCGGAGGCGCGATCTGTGTGATCAACGAGGGCGGTGATGTCGCAGTCGCCGAAGCGCCGATCACCGAGGTGCTCGGCGACGAGGCTGCGAGCCAGCAGGCCGCAGCGCCGCCCGCAGCATCAGATCGCCACGGCGACGAGGAACGCGCGCGCGCTGACCGTGATGAGCAGGAGATGCTGCGCATCCGATCGTCGCCGATCGTGCGCCGCCTCGCAGAGGAGCATGAGATCGACCTGGCGTCCATCGCTGGCAGCGGCATCGGCGGGCGCGTGACCAAGTCCGACATCCTCGCCGAGATCGAGCAACGTCGCCATGCTCCGGTTGCTCCGGCCCAAGCGCAAGTGCCACCGACGGTACCTGCGCAGCAGCCGGCAACGATCCAGCCGCCGATCGCGCCTCCGCCGCTTCATGCTCCGATCCATCCCGCGCCGCCGGTTGAGATCTGGCCGGGCGATGAGGTGATCGACGCGAGCATCATGCGCCGCCAGATCGCCGAGCACATGTCCAGATCGGTCCAGACAGCGCCGCATGTGACCGTCTGGATGGAAGCCGACATGAGCCAGGTCGTCGCGGTTCGCAATCGCTACAAGGACGAGTTTGCTCGCCGCGAGGGCTTCAGTCTCACTTACTTCCCGTTCCTGATTCGCGTCGTGACGCAGGCGCTGCGCGACTTCCCGGACGTGAATGCGGTCTGGGACAACGGTCGGATCATTCGGCGCAAGGCGGTGAATATCGGCGTTGCGGTCGCGCTCGAAGATGGCTTGATTGTGCCGGTAATTCACGGCGCGGACGAGAAGAACCTCGTTGGCATCGCCCGGTCGGTGCACGATCTGGCGGAGCGCGCTCGCACGAACCGGCTGTCGGCCGACGATGTGCGCGGCGGCACGTTCACGCTGAACAACCCCGGCACGCTCGGCTCGCTGTTCTCGACGCCGATCATCGTCCAGCCGCAGAGCGCAATCCTGTCGATGGAGGCCGTCGTCAAGCGTGCAGTCGTCATCGATGACGCGATTGCAATTCGCCCAATGATGAACTTGTCACTCTCGATCGATCACCGGCTGCTCGACGGCCTGGCCGCGACGCGGTTCCTGGCGGCAGTGAAGACCAGTCTGGAGTCGTATCCGACTGACTCTTCGATCTACTGATTCTGCTAGTCAACCTCGGACGAAGCCGCCTTCCGAGTGAATGATCTGCCCGGTAATCCAGCCCGCCTCGTCGCTGACAAGAAACGCGACGAGGCGGGCGCAATCTTCCGGCGTGCCGAGTCGACCCATCGGCGCGTGCTTCAGCAAGCTCGCGCGCAAGTCGTCAGAGATCCAGCCAGTCTCAGTCGGGCCGGGGTTGACGGCGTTGATCGTGATGCCGCGTTCCGCTAGTGGCGGGGCGAGCGACACGGTCAAGGCTTCAATCGCGCCCTTCGTCGCGGCGTAGGCGAGCTCGGTCGGCATCGGGCCAAGCGATTGCCCCGAGGTCAGATTCACGATCCTGCCCGGACGACCTGTTGGGTGGCGGCGGGCCATCTCGACGCACAGCATCGTTGTCGCGCGCACGTTGACAGCGTAGTGCGCATCGAGATCCGCGCTCGTCAACGACAGCAGGTCAGTCTGATGCGAGACGGTCGCGTTGTTGACGAGGATCGTCGGCTGGCCGAGTTCCCGCTCGGCTGCCTCCAGAAGCCGCTGCGCGGCGTCCGGCTGGGAAAGGTCGATCTCTGTGGCGGCGCAGCGTACGCCGAGGTTGGACACCTCATCAATCAGGACGCGCGGCATGTCCTGATCGACACCCCAGTCCATCGACGCATCGTACGGTCGCCAATAGGTCAGCATGATGTCGATGCCGTTCCGCGCGAAGGCACGACAGATCGCAGCGCCAATACCAGCGCGACGACCCACTCCGGTGACAATCGCGATCGGGGCGCAGTCGCTCATCACATTTCTCCCTTGCCGTTGGGCAATCACAGACAATGCCGATGTGTTGTGTCCAGCGTGGCGTCTGTCTTGCGACGTCGATATCGCAACGTCGGGCGTGTCACGGTTTGCGTACCACCATTGCCCTGGCGGTAGACGTGTGACGATGCTGAAGGACGGACATAGATGATGCATTCTCAGCCGCGAGCTTCCGAAATGAGCTCTCGCGAGGTCAGACGGAAATCAGATCATCACGCTGGCAGCGTACCAGCCCGGCGGAGTATCCACGCGAACCTGTCGTACCTGCCGGCAGTTGGACTTCTCCTCGCGTTGATCGGCGATGTTCTCTACTTTGTGAGCGGAGCCCAGGCTTGGATCGTGTGCTCGAATATCCTCATCGGCCTGAGTCTCGTCGCCAGCGTCCCGGTGGCAATGCTCGGCGTCGTCGCGCACCGAGCAGTTGAACGCGAGCCTCAGTCACACCGCCTGGCAACCGTACACGGGATCGTCAGTGTGGTTGCGCTGGTGATTGTTTCAGCTGGGTGGGCGATCCGACTCGGAGCAGAGCCGACTATCGGCTCGACGCTGTTAATCTGGTCCGGCGTTGGAGTCATGTTGGTTACGTGTCTCGTGGGTGGCGAGATTCCGACTGGGATTGCGCGCCCTGACGTGACGTCTGGCCTCAGTGAGGAGCGCGAATCACTTGGTGAGGTCACATGCATTCAGTCGGTGACCAGCCAGGCGAACGAACGGACTGCCGCAAACGCCTAGCGCCCGACGAAGCTACGCTGCAATCGCTGGGACCACCACCTCGTCGGCAACGGCCTCTGCCGTCCGGGTCGATCTGAGGGTCAGCATCAGCAGCAGGTTCGCGCCGAGCGCGAGGCACAGGCCCGCAACTGCAAGTGCTGAAACGTGCTCGCCATAGAAGAGCGCTCCCCAGACCGGTGAAATCGCCGGATTCACGAACGTGGCGACGGCGATGACGAATGCCGGTGCGGAAACCGATGCGCGGTTGTAGGTCACCGGTGCCAGGATGTAATGGATGCCAACCCAGGCGAGGAGCGTCGGGATCATCCACCAGACGAGGGTTCCGAACGCGCGCCAATCAACGAGCGGGATGAGAACCAGACCGCCGACGAACATCGTCCAGGTTGCGGTCGCATCAACCCCAACACGCGGAACCAGACGACGTCCGGCAAGCGCCGACACCGAACCGGCGATAGCCGCGATGAGCGCGAGCGCCAGCCCGCCGAGCACGTTCTCGCCGACAGATGAACCACGCCCAGCCATCAAGAGCAGGATGATGCCGGCCGCTCCGATGGCCATCGCCGGGAGTGCTCTGGTGGGCACGCGATCGCCGAGGATCGGTCTGGCGATCAGTACCATCCAGAGTGGCAACGATGCGTACGCGAACGCAGCATTGCCGATGCCCGCCAGCGTGATCGCTGCCGCCATCAGCGCGTTCGTCGCGCCGTTGGCAATGCCAAATCCGATGGCTTCCAGTCGCAACCGATTGTTCGGCAGGCGCAAGCGATGTCGCGGCGTCAGAACAGCCAGAACCGCGCCGGATACGAGCAGCGCACTCGCCATCAACGTTTGCGGTAGCGGTTCCCAACAGATGACGACGCCACCAAACGACCAGACGAGCTGGCAGAGTCCGAGCATGAGAATCGCGCGGCGCACGAGAGTATCCTTCTGTGTGCTGGCGGCCAGATATGCGCAACACCGGTCGGTCGCGCCCGAGACCGGCGGAAGTGTACTCGGCGCGACGGACCTTGCCGAGCGGGATATCAAGGGAGACAGACCGTGGATCGAGAACTGTACATTGAGCACCTTCGACGCTCGTTTGATGCCGTCGATACCTGGCACGCCGACGGTGCTGCATTGCCTCCTGATTCGACTATGGACGTCGCGCCCGAGCGTGTTGCCGAAGTGCTCGGCGACCTTACCGCGCGCCTCGCAGATAACTACCCATACGGCCATCCGCGCTATGCGGGGCAGATGCTGAAGCCGCCGCATCCGGTGGCGAGCCTCGCCTATGCCATCGCGATGCAGATCAACCCGAACAATCACGCCCTGGACGGCGGTGCTGCGACATCCCATCTGGAGCGTGAAGTCGTCGCCAATCTGGCCAGGATGTTTGGTTACCCCGACGAACACCTCGGGCACCTCACCAGCGGCGGGACAATCGCCAACATCGAGGCGCTCTGGGTCGCCCGCTGCCTGCACCCGGATCGCGCAATCGCGGCCAGCGATCAGGCGCACTACACGCACGCACGCGGCAGCGCCGTGTTGAACGCGCAATTCATATCGATCGCCTCAGATGCAGCCGGACGCATTGATCTTGACGCCCTCGAATCAGAGTTGCGGACTGGTCGAGTCGGTACAGTCGTTGCCACGGCGGGCAGCACCGGGCTAGGCAAGGTCGATCCGATTCATGAGATCATCCCGCTCGCCCGGCAGTACGGAGCGCGCGTGCACGTCGATGCCGCCTACGGAGGATTCCATACGCTGCTGGCGCAACGCAGCGAACCGCCGATCGATCCAGCACCGTTCCTGGCGATTGCTGAGGCAGACAGTGTCGTCGTCGATCCGCATAAGCATGGGTTGCAGCCATATGGTTGCGGTTCGGTGATCTTTCGCGATCCCGGTATCGGACGCTTCTACGTTCACGATTCGCCATACACTTACTTCACGTCAGACGAGATGCATCTCGGCGAGATCACGCTCGAGTGTTCGCGGGCCGGTGCTGCTGCAGCCGCGCTGTGGGCGACGTTGGAGTGCATCCCGCTCGAACCTGACGCAGGTCTTGGCGCGATCCTGGCGAAGTCGCGGGCGGCGGCGCTGCGGTGGGCTGAGATCATCGAAGCAGATGGACTGTTCAGACTGGTTGTCGATCCCGATCTGGACATTCTCTCGTTCTATCCGAGTCCGGCTGTCGTCGGTTCGCCATCGGCGAGCGCGCTGTCAGACGCCGCCGATCGCCAGTTTCTCGCCGCCGAGCGCGATACCGAGAGCCCGATCTATCTGGCAAAGCTCAGCGTTGACCAGCGACAATTGGCGGAACGCGACCCGGAGATCGTCTGGGACCAGCCGACAATGACCGTTATTCGAAGCGTGTTGATGAAGCCGGAGCACTACGACGCCGTACCACTGCTGCATCAAACGCTCGTGCGCCAGCTAGAATCGCTTTCGGAGGCTGTGTGATTTTCAATTTCAATGCGCCGGTGGCAGATCTGTTTGAGACTCGCGTGACGTTCACGACCTACGGGCGGATCGTCCGCCTGCAGATTCAGGAGTCGTCACTGAAGGTCGGGCCGCCACGCGGACGCACATACGACCCCACACCGATTCGCAGCGTCGAGCGCCTCAAGATCACGCCCGACGGCGCGTCGGCGATCGTCGACGGCGCGGAAGTCATCGACGTGCACAACGCGTTGCATCCAAGTTCAAAGAATCGCGATGGTATCAACGATCTGTCACTCGCCTTCACCTCCAACTACGACAAGATGCGCGCGAAGCTGGGCGACCATCTCGTCGATGGCATCGCCGGTGAAAGCATCCTGGTGGATTCCGATGCTGCTCCGTCGCTGGAAGAGTTGGCGTTTGGTCTCGAAATCGAGACCGAGTCCGGCGACTGGATTGTGCTCGTCGAGGCTTCGGTCGCCCATCCGTGCGTCGAGTTCAGCCGGTTCTGTCTGGGCCCGGAGCGCAGCGAGCCGCGCCAGCTCAAGGAGACGTTGCAGTTTCTGGACGACGGGATGCGCGGCTACTATCTTGGCCTGCCCGACGTTGAACCAGTCGAGATCGCGCTGGGCGCGCGCGTGCGCTGGTCGCGCTTCGGCATAGACTAGGCAGTTGATCTGGCCATAGCGCGAGCATTCAGTACTGCCGCCGTGACGAGGCAGCCCCAGACGAGCGTCGCTGCCGCGAGATGACTGATGCGGACCCAGTCCGCCAGCTCCAGCCAGATGTTCGCTGCACCAATCAGCGTTTCTATGAGCACGAATCCCAGCGCTGCGAGTGCGAAGAGCGTGAGCGGTGCGCTTGCCCCGACGTTTCGCACTGACGCGAGCACAAGCCAGATGATCGCGACCAGCGCGAACAGCACCATCCAGCGATGCAAAACGTGGATGTCGACGAGCGACCAGCCTGTTGGCACGTACTTATCTCCGCATAGCGGCCAAGACGGGCATGCCCAGGCTGCCCCGCTCGAGGCCGTGTAGGCCCCGGTTAGCAAGAGGATGAACGTTGTCGCGCAGGCCGCCGCCGCCGCGCGCCCGATGGCGGCCGATCCGCGTGCAGTGTCACGTCGTAGCCGCTTGCTGCCAAACAGCGCGATGACAATCACGACCGCGAAATAGGCTTGCGCCATGCCCAGGTGAGCCGTCACTGCGCGAGGATCGAGTTCGGCAAAGACCGTGACAGCGCCGAGCCCAGCCTGCAACAGGACGAGCGCGAGCGCCGACACCGAAAGCCCACGGCGAATGTCATGCGGCGGTACTGTGCGCCAGGCAACGATGGTCAGCGCGGTGGTCAGGAGCAGGATCAGGCCGGCGACGACGCGGTGGAGGTACTCGATCGCTGTCAGGTAGGTGAAGGTCGGGATCACCTTGCCGTTGCAAATGGGCCAGTCGTCGCCGCAACCCATCCCGGCACCCTCGATTCGGACAACGCCGCCGATGAGAATGAGCACGTAGCCCAGAATGACTGTGGTGATCCCGAGGTGTTCGAGCGTGACACGTTGCCGGATTCTGGCTAGCCCACGTCTCCAGCCCGCTGATGATGCTCTCTCCGCCACGCCCCGCACCCTTCTGAGCACACTCGCTCACACGCGAACGGACCCGCCACCGGGAGGGTCCGCTCACATATAGGTACTTATTGGCTTGCGAGGCTATGACCTAGCGCACACGACAGCGTGCACTAGAGGCCGACCGCGCTCGGTGAACTGCTGGAGAACGCCGCGATCAGGCGCACTGCCTCTTCAAAGTCTGACAAGCGCAGCGTGGCATATGGGGAGTGGATATAGCGGCACGGCAGCGAGACCGCACCCGCCAGCACTCCGGCGCGCGACCGATGAATCGCGCCGGCATCGGTACCGCCCGGAGCAGGGACCTGGTACTGATAGCGAATTGAGTTCGCTTCGGCAGTGTCGGAAAGCGCTCGAATGACACGCGGCATCCCGATCATGCCGCTGTCCATGATTCGGATCGACGGGCCGAGTCCCTGGCGCGTTGGTTGCCGTGCTGCTGGCACGCCCGGCATGTCGGCTGCGACCGTACCTTCAAGCGCGATGGCGATGTCGGGGTCGATGTGGAACGCGGCAGTTTGCGCACCACGCAAGCCGACTTCCTCCTGGACAGTGAAGGCCGCCACGACGGTGTACTCCGCCTCTAACCCCTGCAACTCCTCGAGCGCGCGAATGATGACGGCGCATCCGGCGCGGTCGTCCAGTGCCTTGCCCATGACAACGTCATCGCCGAGCTGTTCGAACCCGTAGGAGATGACGGCTGGCGAGCCGATACGAATGCCCATGTCGCGCACCTCGTCCGCCGAACGCGCGCCGACATCAATAAAGAGATCCTCAATGCGGAACGGTCGATCGCGATCCTCAGGTCGCAGGATGTGCGGCGGTGCGGTGCCGATCATGCCGCGGACGAACGTGTCGTTGTCAGTTCGGATCGTGATGGCGTGGGCAGGCACGATGCGCGCATCCCAGCCACCAATCGTCGTGAAACGCAGGAAGCCGCCATCCTCGATCCAGGTCACCATGAAGCCGATCTCGTCCATGTGAGCGTCGAGCATCAGGACCTTGTCACCGGTGCCGCGCTTGATCGCGACGAGGTTGCCGAGCGTATCGACCTGCGTGTCATCGACGTACGGTTCCACGAGCTTCGTGATCTCGTCACGAACCAGATCTTCAAAGCCCGACGGCCCGACAATCTCCGACAGCGTCCTGAGAACCTCGACTGAATCCATTGCGCTTCCTTCCCGTACGAATGCCATGTTCAGTTGCATCGTCGCATACGTCGTTGCAAGTCGGGCGATACTAGCACTCGAGAACCGGGATCCGATATGAGGGGGACTCGCATGCAGATCATTCGCTTGAGGATGTGTTTGTCGACATTGAGCAGCGTCACAGAAGAGTCGATGCAACGACTCTTCGACTATCTACGCCGTCCGAGTATCAGCGCCTGGGGAGATGGTATCGGCGAGGTCGCTGACTACATTGCGGGCATTCTCGAACAGATCGGGTTGACATCGCAGGTCATGCCGACATCTGGCTGGCCGATGGTTGTGGCGCGCTCGGAGCCGGTGCCGGGCACTCCGACGGTGATGATTTACGGGCACTACGATGTGCAGCCACCCGACCCTATCGAGGCGTGGCTGTCGCCGCCCTTTGAGCCAACTGTGCGCGACGGGCGCATTTACGCGCGTGGTGTTGGCGACAACAAGGGTCAGCACTTTGCCAATATCCTCGCAATTGAGTCGCTGCTGCGCGTGCGTGGCTCACTGCCGTGCAACGTTATCGTGTTGCTTGAAGGTGAGGAAGAGGTTGGCAGCCCGCATATGGCCGAGTTCGTCCGCGAGCATCGCGATCTGCTCGACGCTGACCTCGTCATCACCAGCGACGGGCCAGTCGACGACAGTGGCCGCTCGATGCTCACTTTCGGTGTGCGTGGCGTACTTTCATTCGAGCTGCGCGCTCGCGGTGCGAACCGTGATCTGCATTCGGGTAACTGGGGCGGTGTCGTGCCAAACCCACTCTGGTCGCTCGTGCAGTTGCTCGCGACGATGAAGGATGCCAACGGCACGGTCACGATCAACGGCTTCTACGACAGTGTTCGTCCTCTGGGCGATCTGGAGCGCGCCGCCCTGGCTGAGCTGAACGTTGATGTCGAAGGCGTCAAGCAGTCGCTCGACCTGCGTGATCTTGATGTGCCGCTCGATCGAGGCTACTTCGAGCGCCTGTCGGCCTGGCCGACCTTCACGATCAATGGCTTTCACGGTGGCTATGGCGGACCCGGCTCCAAGACGGTCCTGCCGCACGAAGGCGTCGTGAAGTGCGATATCCGCATGGTTGCCGATCAGACTGCTGACGAGGTGTTTGCCAAGGTCGCGGACCATGTTGCGCGCCACGCACCGGATGTGGAGCTCGTCCGGCAGGGCTCAATGGACCCATCGAAGACGCCGCTCGACTCGCCGTTTGCCGGCCCGATCGCTGAGGGCATCACACTCGCGCAATCCGAGCGCCCGCTCATCGTTCCGGCGCTGGGCGGCAGTCTGCCGGACTATGTCTTCACGCGCGATCTGGGTATCCCGGCGTTTGGCGTTCCGTACGCCAACTCCGACGAATCCAACCACGCGCCAAACGAGAATCTTGAGGTCCGTCGATTCTTTATGGGCATTCGCACTGGTGCGGCGATGCTCGACCGACTCGGCGCGATGGGCAAATAAATGCCGCGTCTATCTGTCGTGAGACGGAAGTTGCGGCTATCATGCACCTGGATTGACTCATTGAGGGGTAGGGGTACGAAGTCAAGGAGGACACATGGCCGATATTCTCGAAGTGCGTAATCAACTGCCGGGCGTGACCGACACCGTCTATCTGAACACCGGCACCTGCGGACCGTTGCCAATGGTGGCGTACGAAGCAATGCAGGAGGAGATGAAGCACGACCTGACCAAGGCGCGCATCGACTCTGATCATTTCCCCAATATCGGACGGAAGCGCAATGACGTCCGAGAGGCGGTCGCTTCGTATGTCGGAGCAGACCCGACCGAGATTGCGGTCACTGCCAGCACGACCGATGGTATGTACGTCTCGATCATGGGTTATCGCTGGCAGGCGGGCGACGAGCTGTTGCTGAGTAACATCGAGCATCCGGGCGGCATGGTGCCGTCGTTCCTCGCCAAGCGTCGCTACGGCGTCCGCATCAGGGTCGTTGACATTGGCATCGGCGGTGGGGATCCGGCGGATGTCGTCGCGGCCTTCGAGCGCGCAATCACGCCACGAACCCGCATGATCGTCGTCTCGCACGTCTCCTACACGACTGGCGCGAAGCTGCCGCTCAAAGAGCTGGTCGCGATGGCACACGCGCACGATGTACTGGTCGTCGCAGATGCTGCGCAGTCTTACGGCCCCCTCGATCTCGATCTTCACGACATCGGCGTCGATGCCTATGCCGGGTCGGGCCAGAAGTGGATGTGCGGGCCGGACGGCACCGGCATGCTCTATATCCGGGCTGATCGCGTCGGCGACTTCGAGCAGTCGTTCGTTGCCGGCGGCATCACGATGGGCTCGCTCGACTACTTCGGTGGCTCCTATCAGCCGGCAGCCGGCACGGCGCGCTTCGATACCGCCGGACGCAACACGATCCTGACCGCCGGCCAGGCGGCTGCGACTCGCTGGATCGCTCAGGATCTGGGCAAAGAGTGGGTGGCAAATCAGGTCAAGGACATGGCCGGCCTCGCATACGACGAACTGTCGCGACTCCCCGGCGTCACGGTCGTGACCCCGCGAGAGGCGATGGCGGGCCTGATCGCGTTCAACGTGAACGGCATTGCTGGCCCTGACCTTTCGGCGCGCATGGCGCAAGACCATAACGTCACCATCCGATACGTCACGAAGTACATCAACAACCCCGAGGCGGCCCGTGTCTCGCTCCATTACTTCAATACGCCCGAGGACATCGGTGCGTTGACCGAAGGCATCCAATCGATTCAGGGTACGTTGTAGATGAAGCCGCATCTTCCGACGGTTGAAGAGCTGAACGACTGGTCGCCCGGCTCGCTCGTCGAGCTGCTCGGCATCACGATCACCTCGGTCGAGCAGGGCCGGCTGACCGGTGAATGCCCGGTTCGCCCCGAGCTGATGGCTCCGAACGGCTATCTGCACGCGGCAACCGTCGTGGCCATCGCCGACACGGTGTCAGGGTTTGGTACTCGCGCTCATCTTCCCGAAGGGGCACTCGGATTCACCACGATTGAACTGAAGTCGAACTTCCTTGGCACTGCCCGCGCGGGCATGGTGGACTGCGACGCGGTGCTGCGCCACGGCGGCAGAACCACCCAGGTCTGGGATGCGACCGTGACCCATCGCGATACCGGCAAGGTCATTGCGCTGTTCCGGTGCAGCCAGATGATTCTGTATCCGGGTCGCGGCTGATTCCAGCGCCCCGAGCGCGTACACTGAGATATCGCGAGGCGACATCGGCGTCGCCTGGCGATATCTCTTTTGCCGTGGAAGGTCGCTGATGAGAGCGCGAGACGTGCGCGGCATGACGACAATCGGTGTTCTTGCCGTCGCCGGATACATTGCAACCGTCTTTGCCGCCAACTGGGCCATCGACCGCTGGGGCGCGGTGCCGGTCGGATTCGGGCTGGTCGCCCCGGCCGGGGTCTATTTCGCCGGGCTGGCTTTCACACTGCGCGACATCACCCAGGATACGCTTGGTCGGTCGTGGGTGCTTGCCGCGATCATCATCGGGGCGTTGCTCTCTGCGTTCGTGTCGACACAGTTCGCGCTCGCCAGTGGAGTTGCGTTTCTCTTCAGCGAGCTGTTCGACTTCGCCGTCTACACCCCGCTGCGTGATCGCAACTGGCTGGGTGCAGTCGCGCTGTCCAACGTCGTCGGACTGATCACGGACTCGGTGCTGTTCCTCTGGATCGCGTTCGGGTCCCTGGAGTTCCTCAACGGCCAGATCGTCGGCAAAGCATGGGTAACGCTCGCCGCTGTCGCCGTCCTGCTCGTCTGGCGCAGATACGCCGCGCGTCCGGAGTTGATCTAAGAGGTTCTTCGGAGCGCCGGTTCAATAAGCAGGATACGGGACTTTGGCGTGGCTGCGTTCGTCTGTGTCGAACGGGTGGGAGATCGTTCGGTTGCGACCTCAGGATGACAGGAGGCGTGAGGGCCTGCCGGCTCGGAATACTCGCCATTGCTGGCAATGACGGGCTGCTGGATTGGCAACCTCCCGCTTGTCCTGTCATCTCGAACCGCAGTGAGAGATCTCCCACCCGTCCGACAAAGTCCAGCACGGAGGAGTGACCACCAGCGCTACGACAGTGCAACCCGTGGTGAGCGTGCGAACGGGACGGCGAGGGCTGCGCCGACCACCATCAGAACCGCCATCATTGGCCAGATCACGCCCGGGTTCGGCAAGTCAAGCCCGATCCCGGCTGCAAACGTTGCGACCGCATACGATCCGCCCCAGACGATGCTCGTTGCCGAGAAGTAGCGTCCGCGCAGGTGAACCGGTGCCAGCCGAACCGGCACGACAGCAGTCACCGGCATGAACAGCACCTCACCGGCTGTAAAGGCGACGAACGCTGCGGCGGCCGAGATGACGCCAAACGTGGGTGTCGCGAGAACGAAGATGAACGCGATCGTCCAGAAGATCGCGCCACCGATAAGCGGCGGACCGACGCGTCCGCGATTGATCCAGGCAGCGATCGGGATCTGCGTTGAGACCACGATCAGCGTGTTCAGCAGGAACAGCCCGCCGATTGTGCCTTCGCCGATTCCGGCTTCCTCACGGAGAAACGCCGGGACGCTCATCGTGATCTGGGTGAAGCCAAAGACGAGAATGAACATGATCGTCATCGAGAACATGAACGTCCGGTCAGCGATGACATCAGCCCAGGTGCCGTGGCGTCCATCTTCGTTGGTCGACGGTAGTCGAATCGCCGGAACCATGCGCCAGACAAGCAGCGCTGCACCGGCGATGAGGACAGAGCTGATCAGGAAGAGCATCCGGTATTCGCGCATGCCGCCGCCGGCGACGATCAGTCCGCCGATCATGCCGCCCAGACCGAGCCCGATGGCGTTGGCAACGTGCAGCACCGACATCGCTTCGGCCACCAGCGCCCGCTTGGTCAGCGATGCGATCGTCGCGTCGGACGCCGGCCAATAAACCTGGCTTGCGCAATTGAGCACTGCAGTGATGGCGAGGAACGACCATATCGATGTCCCCCACGGATAAATCACTGTGGCGGACGCCAGCGTCACCATGCAGACAAGAAGCACCGGACGACCGCCGCGACGGTCGATCTGTCCGGCCACAAGCGTCAGGAAGCCGATGCCGCCGAGGCTGGCAATGGCAATGCCGCTGCCAACGATGCTGGCGCGCAGACCGACGATCTGCGAGAAGAAGATGACCAGGAACGGGATCGTCATGCCGCGACCCGTCCAGAGCACAAGATTGCAGAACGCCATCAGCCAGACCGGGCCTGGATGCGTCCCCAGCAGTTCGCGGAGCTTGCCGAACAGCGACGTTCGTTGTGTTGTTGGCGGCTCCTGCGCGACGATGTCCGACACGATACCCCTTCCCCATGGCGGGATGCACACTCACAGGCATCACGATGCCATGACCGCATGAGTGCGACAATGACCATATGTCGCAAGCGGACCAAGCGCCGCCTACGAGGAATGTCGCAGATTTTGAGGACTACCGGCGATCCTGAGGGGTGCGTCGGCTATTGCGCGCGCACCCGAACCATCATCAGATTCGGGGCAACGTCCGTAATTGGCGCATCTTCCCAGCGTGCGCCACGCCCTGCAAACAGCTCAACGATGGCACGAATGTCGCTCCGGGACACGCGCCCCATCAACGCCATGTCGAACGCGATCATCCAGCACGGTCCGCCCGGCGTATCGGGAGCAAACGCCACTCCAATGCGTTGGCGGCCAGGAACTTCGACCCAGTAGACACGATCACGATCGACGCCGACCGCTTCACGGTACGGCAATGCGCGCGCAATTGCGGCGATTTCACTGGCCACTGTCTGATTGATTTCCTGGACGACCATCGGCGCTGGCGTGGTGTGCTCCTCTCAGCCTGAACTGTTCACATCCTGGTCGCGTGCCATCGCTGTCGGGGAATAGGCTGCAACCGGTCGCGTTGCAGCAGGTGTACGCGTCCGGCGACGATCCTACACCAAGGGAGTACATATGACGGCAGCAGACCTTTGGGATTCTGCGATGGAAGTTGACGATTACGTCAACAGCATGGCGGTGAATCGCGATATCTTCGGCGATCGAATCGAGACGACGCAACTGACTGACGAACAGCTCCATGCGTTCAACGACGACCCGGTCAGGATTCTCGTGCTGACTGAGGATTTCTGCGGTGACTCGGCGCAGTTCATCCCGCCGGTTGCGCGGCTCGCACGCGAGTCAGCCGACGTGGATGTGCGGATTCTTCGCCGCGATGAGCATCGTGACCTCGCCGCCTCCTACCTGCGCAAGGATGGCTACCAGGCGATTCCGGTGTTTATCCTGCTCGATCGAGACGGCAGCGAGCGTGGGTATGTCATCGAGCGACCGCAGGTTGCCTACGACGACATGGCCGCCGAGACGCGCCGGTTCGCAGCCGCTCATCCTGAGCTTGAGGGTGCTACCCGCACCTACGACCGGATGCCTGACGATACGAAGGTGGCAGTGCGCCAGAACATCGAGGGCTTCCGGGAGCAGCGCACAGTGGCATGGGTCGCGGCACTGTTTGAAGAATTGCGGCAGGCGGCGAAGACTCCTTCATCGGTGGTCTAGATTCTGGCGATGCCTGGCGACATCAGTCGCTGCGCGTGACGTGTATGCTCTACAGCGGTTGTCATATCGACGACTCGGAGCAACCGCGCGAGGTACATGAAACGACGCCGTCTTCCTAATCAATACCTTTCAACGACGGTTCGCCGACGCGGTCGCGTCGCTCAGCCGCGCTACCCGCTGCCCCGCTCCAAGGGCGCGCGTTCGTACGCTTCGGACGTTGAGTCGAGTGCCGCCAAGCCGGATCTCGGCCAGACGATGCGCTTGCCCGCGTTTCTGCGGGCTGCACGGCGTCGACAACCGCGCTCGGTCCGCGTCATCGCCACAGTTCTGCTGCTGTTCCTGCCGCTGGTAATGGCCATCTGGGCCGCGTCGGTCGTTGTGCCGATCGCTATTGAGGCGCGCAACGCAGCCGGCAAGGTCTTCGTGACCCCAGTAGAACGCGAGCACTTCGCGGACGCGACTGCCCCGCCGCCTGTAGAACCAGAAGCGACCGCGACCTCGCCGGCCGCGACTGGCACGACGATAGCCGCCGCAGCGACCAGCACGGCTGAGCCAGATGCGACGGCGACACAGCCCGGCCCGACGCCGACCGCCTACCCTGAATGGGACGGCACGCAGCCGATCAACATCCTGCTGCTCGGCGTTGATGCGCGTGAGGGCGAAGAGGGGCCACCGCGCAGCGACACGATGATCGTCGTGCGAGTGGATCCGGTCAACAAGCGTGTTGACATGATGTCGATTCCGCGTGACCTGCTGGTTGAGATCCCCGGGTACAGCGCCACGAAGATCAACGCGGCCTACCCGTATGGGGAAGTAAACGAGAACATCCCCGGCGGCGGTCCGACTCTGGCAGCACAGACAGTCGAATACAACTTCGGCATCCGGATCGACTTCTTCGCCGAGGTCGACATCATCGGTATGGAGCGCGTCATCGACACGCTAGGCGGCGTCATCATCGACGTGCCTGGCATTGTCAAGGACGACCAGTATCCGACCGGCGACTACGGCTACACGCGGGTCTATTTCACGCCTGGATTGCAGATGATGGACGGTCCGACTGCCGTGCGCTACTCGCGCACGCGCCACGACGACGGCGACTTTGCCCGCCAGCAACGCCAGCAACAGGTCCTGATGGCGATTCGTGATCGGGCGATTGGCACCGGCGCGGTGACCAAGATCCCGGAGCTTCTGGCTGAGGTCGGCGACTCAGTCCGCACTGACCTGTCGCTGCGCCAGATGCTGTCGCTGGCCCGATTGGGTCAGGAGATCGACCAGGCGAATATCTATTCGCACTCGCTGGCTCCCTATGTCGAGGAGTCCTGGATCGATGGCGGCTATTACCTTGTTGGTGACTGGGACTCGCTGCGGTATCTGGCCGGGAACCTGCCGGATGACACGAACGCAACCCGCCCGATGGATTCCAATCAGGAGCAGCGATCGACCCCAACCCCGACCCCGACCGCGTCGGAAGTGACGCCGACGGAAACGCCAACGCCGTCGGATCAGCTCGAACCCTGAGTATCCTCGGAGTCCGACGATTCTGTGTGCTGATGAACCCAGTCGCGAGTGACTGACCGCGCACGGGCGATGGCAGAAGCGGCCCGGGTGGCAGCCTGACCAGCCTTGTCTCCGGCGAATCGGCGTGCGAACTCGACGCTCTCGCGAGCCGTTGCCAGGTCGACATCAATCTGATCGCGGGTGAGCCCGGCCTCGGTCAGATGTTCCGCCACAACCTCGGGCGATGCCTCGCGACTCCAACGGCTCAGCGTGCCAAGCACCGGCAGGATGCCGATGACCTTGGAGATGAGCGGAAAGCCGGGCACGAATCGGAGCGGTAATGTCGACGGCGCAGTCGATCGCGTTGCAACCTGTCGGGCCGCCTCAGGCATCGGGCTGACGCGCTCGTCCAGCGCGAGCGATCGGGCCAACGAGATGTAGGCGGGCGCGCGTCGCATCAGTCCGTTGGCGCGGGTGCGCAGGTCGTCCGGTTGAGTCAGCGCCGAGCGAACCGCCGCCGCGATATCGGCCTTGGCAATCTGCTCGCTGTCGTACTGGACGAGCACACCATCGTCGTTGGCGTCGCTGGCGAGAATGCCGCCTAGCACGCTGACCGTCGCGGCCACGGAGCGCCGATCTGCATCGGTGTCGCGGGTTGAGCCTACCGACTCATCCCAGGTCCAGGTCATCAGCAACTGGTTCTCACCGCGTTGCTCTGCCCAGACACGAATACGTGACTCGCCTGATGTGCCGCTCACGTCAACCAAGGTCTCCCGTATCTCGCCAATACCGCCTGTCGTAATCCTATCGCGCACGGCGGACGCGATGCGTGGCTCATGGCGTTGCAGTATCCTGCTGCCATGAACATTGATGAACGAGTGTTACAGAACACGGAGAACAAACAACGGGTCGCTGAGGCGGCTGCTCGACTCGTGATGGACGGTATGCGCGTCGGGCTGGGAAGCGGCTCGACCGCCGAACTGTTTGTGCGCGAGCTCGGTCTGCTGGTTGAGCAGGGGCTGCGGCTCCATGCTGTCGCGACGTCCGAGCGCACAGCGGAAGCAGCGCGCGCGGTCGGGATCATTCTGGAGGAACTTGAAGCACCGCTCGACATTGCGATCGATGGTGCGGACGCCGTGGATCGGCACGCGCTGGGTGCCATCAAGGGGTTGGGCGGTGCGTTGACCCGCGAGAAGATCGTGGCGTTGGCAGCCCGAGAGTTCGTCCTGATTGTTGACGAGTCGAAAGTCGTCGATCGGCTGGCCGACGCATACGTTCAGGTGCCGGTTCCCGTCGAGGTGCTGCCATACGGCTGGAAGCTCACTGAGCGCCGCCTGGCCAATCTCGGGACACCGGTTGTTCGTGTGCGTGGGGATGAGACGTTTATCACCGACAACGGCAACATGATCCTTGACCTCAACACGCCGTCCGTGGATGATCCGCAGAAGCTTGCAGTTGAGCTCGGTTCGATAACAGGCGTCGTTGAGCATGGCCTGTTCCTGAACATGGCGCAACGGGCAATTGTCGGGTCAGCCGATGGTGTGATTGAGCTGCAGGTGAGCAAACAGAACTAGGCGGGCCGCACGAGCCACACCCGCGGGCATCGAGCGCGGTGTGGCAGAGGTCGTCGGTCGCCCAACAATCGGAACACGCGAGGGGGGATAAGTTGACGCAAGAGGTTGGCATGCGCTTTGGCATCGTCAGCGGGACGCGGAAGCCGTTTCCGGAGCTCGTCCAGCGCTGGCAGGAGGCCGAGTCGCTCGGCTTCGACACGGTCTGGGTTACAGACCACTTCATCACCGGCGACGAGCCGGGTAAAGATCTTGAGCCGATTTACGAAGCGTGGACGGCCATCGCCGGTCTCGCAATGGCGACCTCGACAATCCGATTCGGTGTGATGGTCACCGGGAATACGTATCGCAATCCGGCCCTGCTGGCCAAGCAGGCGGTTACGATCGATCACATCTCAAATGGGCGTCTCATCCTGGGCATTGGCGCGGGCTGGTGGGTGCGTGAGCATGATGCCTACGGCTATGACATGCCCGGGAATCGCGAACTGGTCGATCGTTTCGAGGAAGCTCTGGAGATCATCACCCGTCTGCAGGAAGACGAGCGCGCGACCGTCAAGGGCAAGTACTACTGGGTGAACGACGCGCCGTTCGAGCCGAAGCCGATCCAGAAGCCGCACATCCCGCTCATGATCGGATCGTCCGGCCCACGGATGCTCCGCCTGACGGCGAAGTACGCCGACGAGTGGAATACACGCGGTCCTGTTGAGACGATCCAGCCGCGGCTGGAAGCGCTCGACCGTGCGCTCGTTGATGTTGGACGTGACCCGAAGACGATCGTGCATTCGGTCTGGCCGGTCGGCGAGATGTGGACGTCTGTCGATGATGTCAAGAAGATGATCGTCGAGTATCAGGCAGCCGGTTTCACCGAAGTGATCTTCTCCTGGCCCGGTGACGAGTATGTTGAAGTGATGCACGAAGTCACTCGCGACGTGCTTCCTGCGCTACGCGGGTAGTCACCGCAGCTTCTTCGGACAGGATGGGCGTCGTGTCAAATCGGACGCGGTTGATCGATATCAGCGTCGCCATCTACCCCGGCATGTGCCAGTGGGTCGGCGAGGAGATCGTGGCGACCGACGTGCTGTCGCAGACTCCTGGCGATGTTGCCAACGTTACCCGGATCGTCATGACCAGCCACACTGGCGTCCGATCCACCGCGTCACTGTGCGCGGCGGCCCGACTGTCGATCAGGTTCCGCTCGATCGCTGGATCGGTCCGTGCTGGGTTGCGGACATGGCCCACGTCAGGGACGAAGTCACCGCCGACGATCTGGTTAATGCAGAGATTCCTGCTGACACGTTCCGCCTGCTGCTGAAAACGAGCAACTCCATCCCTTTGGGCGGCGATCCCGGACACGTTCAGCGATCTTCGTCGGCCTCTCGCTCGATGGGGCCGAGTGGGCCGTAGCCAATGGCATCAAGCTCATCGGCATCGACTATCTATCAATCGGTCCGTTCCACACGACAGGCACCGAGACGCATCTTGAGCTGCTGGGCAACGACGTCATCATCGTTGAGGGGCTTGACCTTCGCGAAGTCGAAGCCGGTGAGTACGAACTCCTGTGCATGCCGTTGAAGCTGCGCAATGGTGATGGTGCACCGGCCCGCGTTGCATTGCGCGGGCCGCTAGATCCGTTTATGGACGACGAGTGATCAGCCGCTCTGCAGCTGCGTCGATCGTCTCGAGCTTCTTGGCGAAGCAGAATCGCGCCAGTGGCGGGGCGGTCGCGGGATCGAGATAAAACGCCGACGGCGGGATCGCCGCGACGCCAACCTCTCGTGCCAGGTAACGGCAGAACTCAACATCATTATCAAAGCCCCACCGGGTGATGTCCGCCAGCAGGAAATAGCTTCCCTGGCACGCCAATGGATCCAGCCCAGCATCGGAGAGCGCCGCTCGGAGACGATCGCGTCGAGCGGCGTATTCGTCGTGCAGCGTCTGATAATAGCCATCACGTGACGCTTGCTCGATCGCCTCGGCCATCGCTTCCTGAAATGGCGTCGCGGTCGCGAAGACAATGAATTGATGCGCGGCGCGGATTGCGGCATTCAGTCGGGCCGGTCCAATCGTATAGCCGATTTTCCACCCGGTCATAGAGAACGTCTTGCCGGTCGAGTTGATCGTTAGTGTCCGCTCGGCCATGCCGGGCAGAAGTGCAATTGGCGTGTGCTCGATGCCGTCAAAAACGATGCGATCGTAGACCTCGTCGCTTAGCACGATGACATCGTGCTCGATGCAAAGCGCCGCAATCGCTTCCAGCTCCGGCTTCGAAAAGACCTTGCCGGTCGGGTTGTGCGGATTGTTGAGTAACAGCAGGCGTGTCCTGGGGGTGAACGCCGCACGCAGCGCGTCGGTGTCGAACGACCAATCCGGCGGATTCAGGCGCACGACTCGCGGGACGGCACCGGCCATGACGACATCGGCAACATAGCCATCGTAGAACGGCTCGAAGAAGATCGCCTCGTCGCCGGGATTGAGGAACGCCATCATCGCCGCGAACAGCGCTTCGGTTGCGCCGGTCGTGACCGTGATCTCGCTGTTGGGGTCAATCTCCTGGCCGAATCGCGCGTGCCAGTCGGCGGCGATGGCAGACCGAAGTCGCGGTGTGCCGTGGCTGGGTGCGTACTGGTTGTGGTCGGCGGCGATCGCTCGCGCGGCGGCCTCTTTCACGAACTCCGGCCCGGCGAAGTCCGGGAATCCCTGCCCGAGATTGATCGCCTGATGTTCGGCGGCCAACTGGCTCATCTCGGTGAATACTGATGTCCCAAACTGAGCGATTCGCTGTGCGCCTGCTGTCTCCACAACCTCCCCTTTCCGCATCCCTCGGCAGTATAGTCTGCGAAACAGCAAAACAGAGCAGCCAATGGGCCGCCCTGTTGCATCTTGTCCGAGGTTTCGCCGAGTCGCTACATTCTATCGTGGCGATACTTCCCCACCGACCGACTCGTACCGCTTTCGGGGATGTCGAAGACGAGCCAGAGCAAGCGCACGACCGCCCAGGTGATGATTGCGATCAGGACCATGGCGAACACCGCAGCCGTGTCGAGAACGCTTCCACCGCTCGACGGATTGGTGAAGATACCGTCGAACGGTCGGACAAACGGATTCGTAAAGCGATTGACAAAGTTCACGAAACCGTTGGCCGTGTTCGCTTCAAACAGCAGGAACACGATCCGAAGAGCCATAATGATGGCGATCAGGCTGCAGAAGAACCACAGAATGTTCTCGATCCGTAACAACAGCGCTCGTCGACCGGTAATGTGATCGATGATCACATCTTCACGAACTGAGTGCACTTCATCCACGTGCGGTTCTCGAACGTAGGCAGTGGTCTGCTCAACAGATCGCTCTCTGTGTGGCGACACGTCGTCCGTGCTGATTCGCTCTTCATCGAAGGGTCGATTTGATGCCATGCGAGTCCTCCCATTACGTCAACCAGCAGCCGTCGTTGGACGACTGACAGTTCTGTATTGGCAGGCGGCGTGCCACGTCGCGAATGGGAATTATGGCAAGAGCCGGTCGCGGTAAACGCGACCGGCTCTCAGTTGAGTGAATTGAATGCTTAGTTACCTGTCGAGCGAGGAATTGGCACGTCGATGATGGTCGGGCCGGTTCGCTCGAACGCATCTCGAATGGCGACGGCCATCTCTTCAGGTGAATTGGCCCGGATGCCGGGGATGCCATAGGCGTCGGCCAGCTTCACGTAGTCCGGGTTCACCAGGTCGGTCGCCATCACCTTGCCGGAGAAGCTGTGCTGCATTGCGCCTTCGACAGCGGTGTAGGTCGAGTCGTTGAAGATCACGATCGGGACCGTGACATCAAACTGGATCGCTGTCGCCAGCTCCTGCATCGTGAACTGGAATCCACCGTCGCCAACGACTGCGACGACCGGCGTATCGGGCCGACCGATCTTCGCGCCGATGGCCGCCGGGACGGAGAACCCGAGCGTGCCGAAGTTCGACGGGAAGAGGTACGTTCGCGGGTGATACACCGGGAACGCATCGTTCATGCGATAGCTCATCATTGTCATGTCATGGACGATGATGCCCTCTCGCGGCAGTACGTCGCGCATGGCATCAACGTAGCCGCCGTAGACTGCGTCGGCGCGAACGTCACGAATGCGATCCCGAACGGCAGCGACCTCGTCTGTAGTCCAGCGTGGCGCGACATCGCCACGTGCTCGCACGGCTTCGAGCAGCGACTCGGCAGTTGCGCGCGCGTCGGCGACGATACCGATTTCCGGATTTGGATAGTTCAGGTTGATCTCTGATGGATCGATGTCGACGCGGATCATCCGGGATGGCAGCGGCATCTTCCAGTAGTTCGTCTCCTGCGCACCGAGCTTGGTGCCGATTACAAGCACCAGATCCGACTCCTGCAGGATGTCGTCTGCCGGATTTTCCCCACCCCACGGGTCCCAGGCGTGGCCGAGCGCATACGGATGATCGTCTGCGACAACACCCTTGCCCATGACTGAGCAGATGACCGGCGCGCCGATCAGCGACGCGAGAGCCGTAATCGGCTCGCTGGCATCGGCTGCTCCGCCGCCAACGTAGATAATCGGGCGCTTTGCGCTCGCAATAGCCTCGGCGGCCTTTGTCGCGACTTCTACGGTTGGCGTCGCGCGGTACGTCGGGAGCAGCTCCGGCTCGGCGAATGTCCCCGTCTCTGCGAGAACGTCCAGCGGCACCTCAACGTGCACCGGGCGAGGCCGACCGGCAGTCGATGCCTGAATTGCGCCATAGACGTGCCCGGCGATGGCGTCGTGCGCATCGACGACGGTTGATTGTTTGGTCACGACACTCATCAGGCCCGACTGATCGCGCAGGTCGTGCAGGTTACCGCGCATCTTGCCGGCCCACTCGCGCTCGACTTGCGACGAAATGACAACGACCGGCGAAGAGTCGGCATAGGCCTCGCCGACTGCTGTCGAAACGTTGGTGATACCTGGCCCGGTGATGATGAGCGCTACGCCGGGCTTTCCAGTCGCCCGCGCGTAGCCATCGGCCATGAATCCGGCACCCTGCTCGTGACGCGCGAGAATGTGTCTGATGCTGCGCCCGTGGAGCGCATCGTAGAACGCCAGCGTGTGAACACCTGGAATGCCAAACACGACATCTACACCAGCGGCTTCTATCGCTGCGATCGCAGCATTGCCGCCCGTCATTTCCTCAGCCATTCTGTTGCTGATACCTCCATAATGTGCGCGAGTTGTTTCATCGATACTAAAGTCTAGCCGAGCAGGCTTGCATTTGTCTCGGTGGCCTTCAGTCCGTTGCCGGTGAGCAAGATGACATGGTTGCCATCTGGGAGAGCAAAACCATTGGCAACGGCGTTGCGAAACGCGGCAGCTCCGACAGCGGCGGTCGGTTCAACGTACAGTCCCTGCCGCCATAGCTCTTGAAGCGTTGCTGCGATATCTGATTCGCTGACGGCAAATGCGCTGCCGCCAGACGACCGAATCGCGTCCAGCATTTGTCGCCCGCGTGCTGGCGCACCAATCTTCGTGCCTTCAGCAATCGTTGCGCCTGCTTCGACCGGCTCGACATCGTCGGCGTTCGCTGCAAATGCCTTCACGAGTGGGGCGCACGCTTTTGGCTGCGCCGCCATCATCCGCGGTATCGCGCCGCCGGTCGCGCTGAACCCTCGCCAGCCTCCGACGAACGCGCTGCCGCCGCCAGTCGGTACCCAGGCGGTCGTGGGCGTGCTGAAACCAAGTTGCTCCCAGACTTCGAGTGCCCACGTCTTGACGCCTTCGACGAAGATGGGGTGCCAGTTGTGACTGGCATACAGGGCGCTCGGATCGCTTGCTGCCGCCTCCTGTGCTGCGGTCGCGACGGCGTCACGTGAACCTTCGACCGGGATGACAACAGCACCGAACGCGCGTGACTGCACGAGCTTCCCCGGCGACGTGGTGGCGGGCGCGTACACGATGCACTGCAGTCCATTGGCGGCGGAGAACCCCGACATTGCCGCTGCGGCATTTCCCGATGAATCAATGATGAGCTTGTTCGCGCCGACTTCGCGCAGATATGCCACCATGATCGCTGCGCCGCGATCCTTGAATGATCCTGTCGGGAGCAACGCATCCAGCTTGAACAGCACAGGATGCCCAGCCAGTGAGCCAGGAACAAGTGGAGTCATTCCCGCGCCGAGTGCGTGCGTGTCGCCCTGCCCGACCGGCATAGCAGCCAGAAAGCGCCAGAGCGATCGATCCGTCTGATTTATGTCCGACGGTGCGATCACTGTGTTACTCGACAGCTCCAGCGCGCCGCCGCACACGTCGCATTTCCAGGTTGGGTTGCTCAGCGGACTCGCATGCCCGCACCGCTCACATCGATAGCTCAGCATCGTCATGTCGTATTGTTCCTTTTCACCAAAGCGGACCCCGCCGAGTGTAACAGTCCAACGCGGCAATCATTGGTGCGGAAGGTCGCCGGAGAGAGTAGGCTTGCAGGCGTGATGGTATTGGCACTGACGATTGAGTCCCGGCTGAAATCAACGATGCTGTCTGTCTCGATCGAGATGGGCAACGAGGTAGTGTGTTTGATCGGCCCTAGCGGTTCGGGAAAGAGTGTCGTGCTGCGGTCGATTGCGGGCGTGTTTCAGCCAGACAACGGCTCGATTGAGATCCTCGGACGCCAGGTTCTCTCAACAGGGCTTGGCGTCAATCTCCCGCCACGAGATCGCTATGTCGGCTTTGTCCCGCAATCGCATGCGTTGTTCGATCACCTGACCGTTGACGAAAACATCGCCTATCCACTATTGAAGGTGAATGACCTGCAGCCGGCAGTCGTTGCCACGCGTGTCGACCGTCTGTGCGATCTGCTTGAGCTCGATGCGGTACGCGATTTGTATCCGCACGACCTCACTCCGGTGATGTTAATTCGGGTTGCGCTCGGGCGTGCGCTCGTCACTGATCCGGATGTCCTGCTGCTTGACGATCCGCTTGGACACCTCGATCGCGAGATGCGCAAGTCGGTGCGCGACGAGATCGGCGAGCTGCTGCGCCACATCGGTGTGCCGACGCTGTTTGCCACCGTTGAGCTTGAAGAGGGCTATCAGATTGCTGATCGCGTCGGGCTGCTCGACAGCGGTCGATTGCTGCAGATCGACGAGCCGCGAGCGTTGATGTTGCATCCAGCGAACCGTCGCGTCGCTGGGCTGGTGCGAAGTGTCAACGTGTATGAGGGCCGCGTCGTGCGCGTAACCGGCGACACATCGACGATCGAAACGACCATTGGCGTCGTGCAGGTTCCGCTGGCTGCGAGCGTCGGCGAGAAGGTCGACGTTGTGATTCGACCGGAGCACGTACAGATACTTCCGGCAGCGTCTGGAACGCAGATCGAGAATGGCATCCCCGGAACCATCGCGGAAGTTGTGCCGCTTGGCGACGTGCGGGCGGTGACAATTGCCGTCAGTGGCCCACGTGGACAGGTCAATATCGAGGCGTTCGCAGGTATGGACGTCATCGATGGGGCCGGGCTGGACGTGGGTAGACGATGCGTAGCGTTACTCCCGACACGAGCACTTCATATCATGCCCGCGCCTTCCGAACTCCCGTAAGTTGCTGACTATCGAGTTCCTGGCAGTGGAAGGATTCTGCCTGCCACTCGTTGGGCGTAGGCGTCATATTGCGGGTAGCGTCCACGAAGGAGACCTTCTTCGTGTCGGGCTTTCGCGTCGAAGAACAGTGCAGCAATCGGCACGGCGGCGATTGCACCCGGCGCGCGTGAGCCCATGGCCCAACTGAGCAACCCCAGGATCGCGCTGAGATACATCGGATGCCTCACGAAGCCATAGACGCCGGAGTCAACGAGATAGCCGTCGTCTACTGGCGTTGGTGCCATCGTGAGATTGTCACCGATCTCACGCTTCGCGTTCGCCGCGATCGCAGCTGCGGACACGACAGGAACCGCTGCGAGGACGGCCAGCCCAATGCCTGGACGACCTGCGCGCTTGAGATGTCGAACGCCACTCTGTCCACTGATGGCGAACAGAATGAGCTGACATCCGATCCAGAACTGGTCGCTATCGAGGATTGATTTCCGCATTGAAGCGTCTCTTTCGTCTGCGAGCGTGCCTCGCGCTGCAGTGTGAGGAGCGATGCCGATACAATGATACCGACGGCTGCACTTTGGCAAGAGTGCATTTGAGGGTGGCATCACGATGTCAGGGGAGACGGTGGGAGATCGCGGACATATCCTTGTGGTTGAGGATGACATGATCATCGCGGATCTGATCGATCAGATCCTGAGCTTTGAGTCGTTTCGTGTCTCGCACGTGATCGACGGCAAGTCGGCCGTCGAATTCGTTGTCGCTGAGCAACCGGATCTGGTGCTGATGGATCTGATGCTGCCGGTCATGAGTGGCATTGAGGCGAGTCGTCAGATCAAGACGCATGCATCCGAGATCGTCTCGTCAACTCCGGTGGTCGCGATGTCCGCCGGGGTGAATCTGCGTGCGGCGGCGGGCGATCTGCCAGTCGAAGGGGTACTGGCGAAACCGTTCGATATCGACGAGTTGCTTGCGACGGTGAAGGTTCATCTCAGAGCACCGGATATCGAGTGATCCGGCCCAGCGCGCTGACGTTGTCGCCTGGCGCTTTGTTCACCCCTCGTGCTTGGCGAACATCTCTCGAAAGAGCTGCTCCGAGCGTTTGATCCCTTCCGGCGTGAGCACGACGGACTTCGCCTTGCTGACGGGATCGTAGATGAGTCCCTTTGCGAAGAGACGATTCATCGCGTCCCAATCATGACCCTTCCATGCCCGACCATCTTTACTCAAGGTGAGGTTCAGCAGGGCGAGGACAGCATCGTCGATCTTGTCTTCGTCAATATCCATGGCCGTTTGCCCTTCTTGAGAGCGACCCGAGTGAATTGATTCTACCGTGACTGGTACGGCCCGGTCGTCGTCGTGGAATTCGCAAACAGCACGAAGGCCTCAGACGGTTGT
>JAMLIA010000007.1 GCA_023954495.1 Thermomicrobiales bacterium
CCGACGACCACGCGAACGCCCGTCTGCTCGCCGAGGGGCTGGCCGACATCCCCGGCATTCGCTGCACGCCCAGCGACATCGAGACGAACATCGTCCATTTTGATGTCGGCGAGACGGGCCGCACCGGCGGCGAAGTTAACGCCGCCATCACCGAGCGCGGCGTCCGGATGGGTGGCGGCAGCGGCACCCGCATGCGCGCCGTCACCCATCTCGACATCTCCCGCACCGACATCGAACGCGCCGTCGAGGTGATGCGCGAGGCGGTGCTGGCGGGGTAGGGCGTCTGTGCGGCCGTGTCCAGTCGTCGTGGGTGGGCCGTTAGCGTCGGCCTACCCAGTTCTTTCGAAGCGGTAGCCGACCCGTTCTCCTGTCATCTCGAACCGCAGTGAGAGATCTCCCACCCGTTTGATACAGTCCAACGGAGGGGAGATTTCTCAGCTGTGGCCTCGAAATGACAGATTTCGGGGGTGACTGTCGAATCGAACTGCTCGTCATGCTGGCGAGAGCACTGGATTTCCTGCCAGCGCATGCCGCCGCAACTGCCGGATGCGCTGGGCGACGTGCTCAATCTGCTGCAGGACGGTCTCAGGCGGACCAGCGAGGTCGAGGGCGATGATCTCCAGACGTTTGCCGAGGTGGATGATGTCGTGTCTGGCTGGCTCCCGTTCGCCTGCGGCGTAGATCAGCAGCCCGCCCGGCAGGTCGGCGGCGACGGCGTAGGCCAGCAGTTGGTAGATGTCGTCGTGCTGACCGATCGTCGTTCGCTTGTATTTCACGTCGCCGACGAACAGGCAGCGCCCGCCGTCCCACCATGAGATGTCTGGCTTAAGTCGGAGCGCCCCGGCACGATCCAGCGTTAGTGCGCGCGCTGCGTTGCCCTGCGGGAACTCGGTGCTGCGCAGGTTGAGTGTGTCGCGGAGTGCGAGGACGACGAAATCCTCGAACACCTCGTTCATGTCGATCAGGAACGTCGATGCCCGGACGTGGCCGTGAAGCATGTCGAACGACGTTGCGCGGAGGATGAGCTTCGCCAGCGTTACCGCTGGTCGGTAACGCTCGTTCAGACGTGTCCAGGTGATCTCGGGCAGCGCACGCGGATCGTAGGTCACTGCCGACACCTCGGCCAGCAACCTGTCGAAGGCGTGCAGCGCGTGGCGCAGACGCGGGGAGCGCAACCGGAGACGGCGCAGGCGTTCGATGGCCGCCTTCAGCAGCCGGTTCTCGTCGATGTCGGCGGAGAATTCGTCGTAGCGCACCTCGATCGGCAGCAACTGATCGAACCGGCGACGAATCTGGTCCTCGAAGCGGATGCGACCACGAATGGTCAGCAGCGCGTCCTCCTGGACGCGATAGCCCTGCAGGACGCCGTGCTGCAATGCGCGGTGCAGTTGCGAGACGAAGCCCGGCACGATCGCCTCCACCAGCGACGGTGCCGGTGCCAGATCGAACGTGACTTCGTCCCACCGTCGCTGCCCGAGTGCGTAGGAAATCAGGAACAGGACTCGGTCGATTGGCAGCTTCGGGCGAATCTCGATGGCCAGCGTGCCGAGGTCGACCGTGCCGATCGTCGAGCCGGGGCGCAGATCGTAGCAGGCGCTGGTCTCGGGCGTTGGCGTGATGTCGATAAATGGAGCGACCCGGCGCAGGGTATCACGCTCGTTGGCTGAGAGCGCGATACCCTGCTCAGTCCGGTATTCCGTCAGTGTCAGCAGTCTCATCGTCCGCCTCTGTACCTGCGATCCGGTCGAGCCGGAACTGATCGACACGCTCCTCCTGCCCGAAGAAGTGCTCGGCGACATACGGCAAGATCGCGTGATCCCAGATCATGGCCAGCCAGGCGTCATCGAGCGTCGTCTTCATGAAGTAGCTCGGCCCGATTGCGCTGTCGCGGTTGTCGAGCATCTGGTTGGCGCGATCGACGTAGTCGGCGACGTACTGCATCTGTGGCTTGTGGCGTGCCAGCCAGCGGCGCAACAAGCCGTCGATCGGCGCTTCGCTGGGCATGAACGGCACGAAGTAGAAGCGGCGACGCAGGGCGGCATCAATCAGCGCGATCGAGCGGTCGGCGGTGTTCATCGTGCCGATGATCCACAGGTTCTCCGGCAGCGCGAACGGCTCGTCGGAGTACTGCAGGCTCAGCTCGTGATCGCGGTACTCCAGCAGGAAATAGAGCTCGCCGAACACCTTGGCAATGTTGCCGCGATTGATCTCGTCGATCAGCAGGACGTAGGTCTGCCCGGGATCCTCGCGCGCCGCATTAGCGATGCGCACCAGCGGGCCATTGCGCAGCTCGAACCCGCCGCTCGCGGCTGGCCGATAACCCTGCACGAAGTCCTCGTAGGCGTACGAGGGATGGAACTGCACCAGCGCCACTCGACTGCTGTCACCGGCAATCGTCTCGGCCAGTCTGCGAGCAACGTACGTCTTGCCGGTGCCCGGTGGTCCGTAGAAGATAGCTTGTCGCTTGTCATCCAGCAGGTTGTTGATGCGCAGCAGGAACTCGACCGGCAGCAGCAGCTCGTCGGCGAGGGCGGCGAGAGGATCGGTGGGTGAGGGTGGTGGAGTGATTGGGTCGGGGGAAGGATCAGTTGTCTTTGTGCGGAATGTCTGCAAGCGTGCTTTCTCTTCTTCGGGCCAATTGGCCATTGACCGATGATCGAGTTTCCACTCCGTGACAGCCAAAGCGACACTATGGGCGTCCTGTCGGTCTTGAAGATCCAGTCCTTGCTTCGTCGCTTCTGTAAGCATCGTATCGAAGAATCGCAGCGCGTGTGGATAGACGCTCGTTTGGTTGTCTGGCGGCAGGGGATAGTTGGTTAGCACATAGCAGTCCTCGGTTGACGACGGGCGAATGGGTGGATACCTGGATGGATCAATCCCCATCATAAGAACCGAAAAGATCGCATCTCGCTGACCGCGACGTTTCACACTTTCAGGTAGTGAACTGAAGAATGCGTTCGACGCTTGCTGGATGTCGTGTGTAGACCAAATATCGCGTAGCATCGCCTGTACCGCAGTACGGTTGGTCATTGCCCACGCACGAAACTCGTTAATCGTATTCCAGTGAACGATGCTGCTCGTACTAGCCTTATATGCCCTAGACTTAAATGCTCCTTCCAGTGGCCCGAGCCAGTCGCTTTCGTTTAGAAGTGCGTCTTTGGCTGACTGGACTAGCTCGGCGACCTGCAACTTGTACTCGCGAGCTTCATCGTCGAAGCCATCCCACTCATAAAACCGTCTCGCCCAGTAAATGAACTCGTCCCAAGGGTTTTCAGAGGCACGTTGCTCCGACATACGTCATTGCTCCATCTTTGGTTCATTGTGCGGACGATCAATGGCATCCTGTCAGATGTGCTGGCTTGGCAGTCCCTCTGCGTTGGGTTGCATCGAATGGAAGGGAGATTTCTCACTGCGGTTCGAAATGACAGGATTCGAGGGTGGCTGCCGCGCCGGGACGCTCGACATGCTGGAACTGACGACCTTCAGCAGGTTGTCAGAGCGACAGCCAACCCCATTTCCTGTCATTTCGAACCGCAGTGAGAAATCTCCCACCCGTCCCGCGCGGAAGAGCGAACCCGGCGTGATACGCCCTGCGGGCAAGCCGCCGCTCTGGCCTGCTCCCCAATTGACGATTCAGTGATCTTCTCTGAAGGTGAATATACGGCATCCGCTACACAAAATGCGGGAGGGCCGTTCGGCCCACCCGCGCTCTTGCTGTATTCAGTTGGAGGCGCTACACGTCCAGCGCGCCGCGAAGGCGGCGGAAGATGGCGCGGCCGACGCCGGTGCGGGTGCCGCCGGAGAATTCGGCGGAGGAGCGCGACGGGAGCTCGAAGACTTCGAGATAGTGGACGCGCGCCGGCTGCTGCCCGCAATTAACCAGCGACTGCTGCGCCTGTGTGTCAGCGTAGCGGGTCATGATGTCGCGGTGATCGATCATTGTGGTGGTGGATCCTTCTGTCTCAGGACGATGGCCGGGCGAGGCTCAGGAGCGACGGAGCAGGCGAGTGCGCTGCGCCCGGTTCGCCTCGCGCTGACGATCGGCTTCGATGGTCTTGGCCAGCCGGATGGCGGTGTCAGGATCAATAACGAACATGCGTTTGCCTTTCGCGCTGCGCCGGATCATCCACTGGGTCGATCTTGACGCCGTGACCGTAACTTGTTACAGTCAATTCACAGGTTACATCATAGCAGGAGTGGCGTAACCTGTCAATGGTTATATGCCAGTTACGGCAGTGGGATTTTGCCGCCTGGAAGGTGATGTCATGGAAGAGTTCGCGCCCGAAGCGGGGGCGTTCGACTATACGTCCGGGGCGCTCGCGCTCGATTTCGTCAATACGCTGAGCGGTCGCTACGATGAAGAGCCGCGCGATCAGATACGCTCGTACGATGAGCTGTTGTCGTTCGCGCGCGGTGTCGATTGCATCGACGCTGCCGACACTGGCGCGCTTGCCCAGATGGCGATGCGCGCCGCCGATGACGCGGCTCGCGCCTGGCAGGACGCTCTGCACGTCCGCGAGGTGCTGTTCAGCATCTTCGCTTCAGTTGCGGCGGGCCACACGCCGCGGCAGAGCGATCTCAGCAAGATCGGCCCGAGCATGGTGCGCGCCGCAGAGCAGCGGCGGCTCCAGGTGCTGGATGGCCAGGTGGTCCTTGGCTGGGAGCCGGTTGGTGATGTTCCCGCGTTCCTCGAACGCCCCCTCTGGCCGATTGTGCAGGACGCCGTCGATCTGCTGATTCACGGGCAGCTCGATCGCGTTCGTGAGTGCGCAGCCGACGATTGCGGTTGGCTATTTATCGATGCCACCCGTAACCGGAGTCGGCGCTGGTGCAGCATGCAGACCTGCGGCAACCGCGCCAAGGTCTCCAATTTCCGTGCGCGCAAGCGCGAATAGCCTTTGTGTCCTGTCATGTATGTGCATGTCCGACGAGATTGCGGGTGTTTGCCTCATCAGAGCGGAATCTGAATGATCATTCAGCATTACGCGACAGGAGTCATGACAGTTTGTGCATGATGCGGCATTTGCGGGATGATGTTCGAGAATACCATCAGGGAGTTGGGTTGACATTTGCTTCAACGTTACTCATCCTTGATCTGTTGACGCATCCTGTCTGCGTCGGTGGGGTAGGGCGTGGATTGGTTTTCAGGTAAGGAGCCCAGTAGTGGCCGCTCGTTCGCGTAACTCGATGGGGCCAAGGATTCGCGAGCTGCGTATGGAGTGCGGACTCACGCTCGATGAGTTGGCTCGGCGAGCAGGTATATCGGCCAGCCATCTGTCGCGGCTCGAGCGCGGCCAGACCGCGCCGTCGTTCAAGGTTGCAGCAGATATTGCCCGCGAGATTGGTGTCAAGCCAAGTGAGCTGGCTACGATTCAGCGTGAGCAGTCAGACGTGGATGCTGCACTGATTGACGCACTGGGTGAGCTGGGCCTGGACATGGAAGTCGCGCAGCACATCTGCGACCGTATCTCGACGTCCGCGCGCTCGGCGCTGGTCGCCGTGCTGCGGCCTGAGGCGGAGGCCGCGAGCTAGTCCGTCAGCCGCTTCCCGAGAATCCAGCGGGTATACAGCAACTCAAAGCCTCGCCGTTGCATATTGCGCGGCGAGGCGTTTTCTGTGCCGGTCTGCGATGTTGCGAGATCAGCGCCCAGCTCGAGCGCATCACGCAGCCGCCGCCGAATCAGCGCGCCCTGTCCGCCACGTCCGCGGAAGACGGGCATCGTCGTCGCGACGAAGAGCTGGGCGACACCGTCAGTGACACACATGACCGATGCCGAACCCGGCTGGCCGTCGTACTCGACCAGGTAGTGTGCCCAGCCGGGTAGCCCGAGGGTCGCAGCGAAGATGTGCCCACGGACCGAATCCTCGGGCAGGTCGTAGCCGATGTTCAGGACGCGCGCGAACGCATCGGACTCTGCGGCATCCACGCGGCGAACGGTCGGCGCATCTGCCGGTTCGGCCATGATGGCGAGGTCGGTGTCCGCCAGCCTGCGGCCCCACATGTGCTCCTGATAGTCCTCGCGGAAGCCGAGCCGGGCGACGTGGTCCTTGCCGACGGCGTCGATCGTCTCCGGAGAGCCGTCAATGCCCAGGACGATTGCGCCGTCTGCGCGCGCTGCTTCCTCAATGTGCGTGATCGTTAGATACGGATTGCTTGCGTCGGTGAGGTTGATGATGCAGTTGTAGCCGGGATCATTGTCATGGCGCGACCAGACGGTGGTCACGCCATCGATCTCAACGACGGCGGTGCCGAGATCGGTAGCGGCGCGATACATTGCGGTGAACGAATCGTTCTCCGCGCGCTCGATGCGCTCCACCATTTCACGATCGATCATCCCGGCCTCCTCGGTTCGTATGCACCCGGTCATACACAGAGTATAGGTGAGCCGCGAATGCTATCCTCAAGGAGGAGGGATGCCGAAGGATGGGCATGACCGACGCACATGCGGAGGGCCACCAGGCTCGCCGTGCCTGGCTGGATCGTGAGCGTGATGAGTGGGTACGAGCCTTTGTCGGCGCTCTCGACGACGCTATTCAGCACCTGCACGCCATGATCTTTGAAGAGGGCTGGGACGCGCTGCTCGCCGAGTACGGCGACGAGGCGGTCGCGCTGCGCGAGAGTGTCCATCACTACGAGCGTGGGCTGGCGCATCTGTTTGGCTTCGTGCGCGCTTGCGGGACGTTGGCCGACGAAGTTGCCTGGTCGTCGATGAAGACCGAGTATCGGCGCACTGCCGTTGAGGCCGACGTTGAGATCACGCTGCGCACGGCGCTGGAGACCAGCCTGTACGCCGCCGAGCGCGTGCCGCTCGGTGATCACGCGCTCTGGCTGGCCGGGACCGACGCGATGATGCTGTTTCTCTATCAGGCTGCAGCGGACGCTGCGCCGCACCCCGGTGTGATGACGGCGCTGGAAGACCAGTTGCGCTGGGCCTATGGCGCCCTGCAGGCATTTGAGGAACACGCCGCGTTTCACGCTGCGTTTGTCGCCTACGTGCATGACCCCCATGTTCGGCCCATTATTGAGGCGTTGACCAGTACCAGCGCCGAGGCGATTGCCAACTGGCAGGCCGGGCTGTTGCCGCTGACACGTTTTGATCTGTTGATGAACACCAGCCTGGTCTGGTTGGCGAGTGCGGTCGCTCGGACGCCGATCGAGCGGTCGGACTGACCCGGAAAACCAGCCATTGGCTCGCCCCGGCTGGAATACTTTGGCCGGGAGGAGATGCGAGAGTATGCGCCTGACACGAACGGACGATGGTGGCCGGAGCGGCCTGCTGATAGCAGCCCTGCTGGTGGCGTCACTCCTGCTCAGCGGTTGCGCTGGATATGGCGGACGCACGGTCGGGAAGGACGGCGCAGACGCCGTCGTCCGAACGGACGGCGAGCACTGCGAGATGACGTTGCCGGAAGGCTGGAAGTGGTATCCGGCCAAGTGGGCGGCTGAGTCGCCGAAGGGCACGCAGCTCTCGTTCGACGAGATCGCCCTCGGACGCCCGCAGAACCCCGACTGGAGCGAGCTGCGCGATCGGACGGTGGACGACGTGACCCGCCGCAACCCGAACGCGCAGGTCTCTGCCGACGACAGCGAAATCCGGATTGACTACGGCAACGACGGCGGCATCAGCGTCATCCAGCGTTTCGACCGCTATGCCTGCCGCCTGGCGTTCAGCAACAGCCAGCAGACGCGCACCGAAGAAATGCCTGAATGGGACGCGATCATCGCGTCGCTGGCGCGCATTAGCCCGACGCCCGACTTCACCCCACCGGCCGACGACTGAGGAGGTTTCGTGGTGACGAGCATGGCAACGGTCGCAGACAGGATCGGTCTCAATCTGCGGCGCGGCACACCAGCCGAGACGATCTCCCGAATTCAGCAGGCAGAGCAAGCGGGGATTCGTTCCATCTGGATGACGATGGGTGCGCTCGGTGCCGACACGTTGGCCGTGTTCGCTGCGGCGTCGATGGTGACTGAGCGCGTGCGCATGAGCAGCGGCATCGTGCCGGCCTTCACTCGCCATCCGCTCGGTCTCGCCGGCGAGGCGCTGGCGCTGGATGGCATCGCGCCGGGCCGGATTCGGCTGGGTATCGGGACCAGCCACGGCCCGACGATGGCGGCGTACGGCCTGTCGGTCGATCAGCCGCTGGAGTGGTTCGGCGAGTACGTGCAGATCCTGCACTCGGCCATGCGTGATGGAGCGGTCACGCTGGCGGGGCGCTGGTATCAGGTGGACGCGACGATGGCCGGCACGTCGAGCGTGCCGCTGCTGGTGTCGGCGCTGCGTCCGCGCGCCTGGGAGCTGGCTGGTGAGCTGAGCGATGGCGGCGTCTCGTGGCTGTGCCCGGTTGATTACCTCACTGGCGAAGCGCGAGATGCTATGCAGCGTGGTGCCGAGCGGGCCGGACGGCCCGTGCCACCGATGGTCGCACAGGTGCCGGTGGCGCTGACTACCGACCGGGCGGCGGTGCGGGCGGCGGCGAGCGCGCAGTTGGCGAACTATCGCCGCCTGCCGTTCTATGCACGCATGTTCGCTGCGGCTGGCTACCCGCTGACGCCGGAAGGCGAATTCACCGACGGACTGCTCGATCATCTGGTTATCAGCGGCAGTGATGATGAGATCGTCGCGCAACTCAGCGAGCGCCTGAATCTCGGGTTGGATGAGCTGCTCGTCTCACATCTGCCGGTTGGCGATGTCGGGGCGGAGGAGCAGCACCTGATGCACCTGCTCGGTGCGATCGGGCCGTAGACCGCGCGTATACTGCCGCTCACATACACGACAGCGACGATGATCGTAATCGGGAGATGAGGCACGATGGACCTGCGCTTTACTCCGGAGGATGAGGCATTTCGGCAGAAGGTGCGTGCCTGGCTGGCTGAGCACGCGCCGCGCGAACCGCTAGGCACGGTCGCCGACAAGAAGGCGTGGCATCGTAAGCTCTATGAGGCCGGGTATCTCGGGATGGGTTGGCCGACGGCGTACGGCGGTCAGAACGCGCGCCCGATCGAGCAGGCCATTGTCGTTGAGGAGATGACGCGCGCGAACGCTCCGGCCTCAATCAACTGGGCCGGGCTGGGCCTCGTCGGTCCAACGCTCATTCACCACGGCTCCGACGCGCAGCGCGAGCGCTATCTGCGCAAGATCCTGCTCGGCGAGGAAGTCTGGTGCCAGCTCTATTCCGAGCCGAATGCCGGTTCCGACCTCGCCTCGCTGCAGTGCCGCGCCGACATCGACGGCGACGAGTTCGTTGTCAACGGTCAGAAAATCTGGACGAGTACCGCGCCCGAGGCGGACATGGGCATCCTGCTGGTCCGCACCGACCGCGAAGCGCCGAAGCACCAGGGCATCTCCTACCTGATCGTTGATATGCACCAGCCCGGCATTGAGGTGCGTCCACTCCGGCAGGTGACCGGCATCGCCGACGAGTTCGCCGAGGTGTTCTTCACCAACGTCCGTGTTCCGGCCGACAACCTGATCGGCGAGCTGAACGCCGGCTGGCGGATCGCCCAGACGACGCTGTCCTACGAGCGCGGCGGTGATACCGTCGGCATCGTCGCCGGGCTGCAACACTCCTACAGCCGCCTGCTGGAGATCGTGCAGACGCCGCAGGGAGGTGGGCAGCGGCCGATCGACGATCCGATCGTTCGGCAGCGGCTGGGCCAGATCATGGCCGACATCGAGGTGCTGCGTTATTCAACGTTGCGCGTGCTCTCGACGCTGGAGAAGGGCAACCAGCCCGGCCCGGAATCGTCGATCTCGAAGCTGCATTACTCCGAGCTGGACAAGCGCGTCTACACGCTGATGCTCGACATCCTCGGCCCCTACGGCCAGGTCGTTGATGGCGGCCCGTCCACCTATGCCTACGCGCCGGACCAGCCGGGCGACCCGCATGGCAACTGGCCGTATCACTACATGCACCCATTCGCCGAGACGATCTATGCCGGATCATCGGAGATCCAGAAGAACATCATCGGCGAGCGTGTGCTGGGCCTGCCGAAGGAAGTTCGGGCCGACCGACTGGCCCGCTAACTCCAGCGATTACCCACAACGAACGCAGCAGAGACGGCAACCGAGGTGATCGGTTGCCGTCTTGCACGTTTGTCATTTCCGTCTGAGGATTTGACATGCAATTCCCGGATGCCTATAGTACGTCCGGTTGTTCCAGAAAGTACCTCAGATGATGACGGCAGCCACGGTCGTGACCGTGGATGTCATGTTATTGGTGTCCGAGTCTCGCTCGCCCCCGCACGCGTGGTGCATGTTCGACCCTGCGGGGATTCAGCGACTGAGACGGTCAAGCCGATGATTGCGCTCGAGAGGAGCGATCGCCGACATGAAGTCGACCATGCGACGATGGATGCTCGTGTTCTCTGCTGTTCTGGCGATGGTCTTCGTCGTGGGTTGCGGGCGCGTCAATCTGGAAGATCTGACGCCGGAAGCGGCGCGGACGGAGATTGCGGCGACGACGACTGCCCTGGCCAACGCACCGACTGAGACTCCGATTGATGCGCCAAGCGACGTCATCGAAGCGTTCGAGAATGCGGACGTCGCCGGTGGTGGTGTGCTGTACAACCCGTGGTGCTCCGGCTGCCATGACGGCGGGCGCGCTCAGCCGATCAAGGGCCAGGTGTTTGACCCGTCCGAGTGGATCCCCAAGCTGCGTGCTGAGTCGGGCGTTGCCGATCCGCATACGCCGACCTACACCGTCATGGAGCTGAACGACAAGCAGCTGACCGACATCCTCGCCTTCATCGCGTCCGCCAAGTAGCGCCGCGCTCCGTTCGAGGTCCGGTACAATCCCGATGGGCTTCGATTGACGGAGACTGGGTGAGCGGGTTTCTATGGTTGTGTTTCCGATCGTCGCGACGATCCTGGCGTTTGGATGCGCTGCCGCCGTCGCACGGGACTATCTCGCGCGGCCACGTCCGAACGGACTCGTCTGGACGATCGCGTTCGCCGTCTTTGGCGCAGCCGCGCTGTGCGAAGTCATTGGCTCGCTATCCGGCTGGACCCCGCTGATCGCCCGCACCTACTATGTCCTCGGCGCAACACTCGTCGTCGGCTATCTCGCGCTCGGTGAGCTCTATCTGCTGATGCGCCGCTCGTGGGCCGACAAGGCCAGCGGCGTCATGATCCTGCTCACCGCTCTGTCAGTCGCGCTCATCTCCAAAACACCGATAGGCCCGAACGTCGCTGACGAAGGTTGGCGCGCACTGGAGCCGAGCGCCGGGATGACGGCGCTGACGGTCGGGATCAACTCGGGCGGCACGCTGATTCTGGTTGGTGGGCTGCTCTTCTCGGTCTACTCATTCCGCCGCAAAGGCATCATGCGCAATCGCATGATCGGTTGCCTGCTGATCGCGATCGGTACGCTCGCCGTCGCCAGTGGCGGCACGCTCACCCGCTTCGGCAGCCACCAGCTGCTCTATATCGCCATGTCGTTCGGCATCGCGCTGATCTTTGCGGGCTACCTCTGGACGCGCAAGCCGGATGCGAAGCCAGTCGCGACCCCCGCTCCGGCAGCAGCACCGGCGCAGGTGATCGCGCCGATCAGCTTCCGCTCCAGCCGCGTCGACGAGCCGAAAGCCACGACTGCCGCTGACCAGATTCCTGCTGAGACGATCACGCTCCGGCTGACGCTGGAGCGCCGAGCTGATGGTCAGTGGCGTCTGCTCTCCGGCGAGGTCGAGGGGGACGAGCCGACGACACTCCGGCGCGACGAGGTCACCTTACGGCCAGTCGTTCCAGTAGACATCGCAACCCTCTTCGCCTATCAGGACGCCGTCATTGCCAGCACGCTCGCCGCATTCCCCTCGCAGGACCGCGAGGCGTTCACGGCGCGCTGGGAGCGCATCCTCGCCGACGAGGCCATCGAAAAGCGCGCGATCGCGATGAACGGCGCTGTCGTCGGCGCTGTCGTCTGCTTCGATGTGCTCGGCGAACGCCACCTCGGCTACTGGCTGGACCAGTCCCTCTGCGACCACGGCGTCGCGACGAACGCACTGACACTGTTCCTCAGCGAGATACTGACCCGCCCGCTCAACGCGGAGGTGGCGGCCTGCAACGCTGCCGCGCGCCGCGTCGTCGAGGCCTGTGGCTTCATGCTCGTCTCTGCCGATGAGCGGCTGAGTAACCTGCGCTACGAGCTGCGCGCCTGAATCTCTCCCGCAACCAGTGACCGCAGAGCCGACGAGTACGGCGGGCGAACGACGCCGCGCTCAGTGATGAATGCACTGATGTACGCGTGCGGTGTCACGTCGAACGCGGGGTTGTAGACACCGGCGGCGTCCGGCACGATCGCATGGCCGTTGAACTGACGCAGCTCGCCGGCATCGCGCTCCTCGATCGGGATGTCCGCGCCGGTTGCGATCGACAGGTCGATCGTCGAGATCGGCAGCGCGACATAGACCGGCACGCCCAGCGTGTGGGCGACAATCGCCAGTGGCAGTGTGCCGATCTTGTTCGCCGCGTCGCCGTTCGCCGCCACCCGGTCGGCCCCGACCAGCACTGCCTGCACACCACCACGAGCCAGCACCGACGCTGCCATGCCATCGCCAATGACCGTCACCGGCACACCGGCTCGCGAAAGCTCCCATGCGGTCAGGCGCGCGCCCTGCAGCAGCGGTCGGGTTTCGTCGGCGTAGACCAGCAGGTTGTGGCCCTGCTCGTGGGCGACATAAATCGGCGCGAGGGCAGTGCCGTAGCCGGACGTTGCCAGACCGCCGGCGTTGCAGTGGGTCAGCACCGCGCCATCGCTCAGCAGCGCCGCGCCGTACTCGCCGATGGCGCGCCCAGCCGCGCGGTCCTCCTCCAGGATCGCCAGCGCCTCGTCGCGCACGATCCTGCGCAGCGCCTCGACATCGCCGTCGCTGGCCGCCAGCCGATCCCAGACGCGATCGAGCGCCCAGAACAGGTTGACCGCCGTTGGGCGTGAGGTCGCGAGATAGGCGCGTGCCTGCTCGATGTCGGCCAGCAGCGCCTCTGATGTGGCGGCCGTCGACTGGCGCGCGGCGATATCCAGGCCAAACGCCGCCGCGATCCCAATGGCTGGCGCGCCGCGAACACGCAGCGCGCGAATCGCCTCCCACATCTCCCCGACCGAGGTGATGACGATGCGGCGCTCCTCGCCGGGCAGCAGCGTCTGATCGATGATCGTGATCTCGTCGCCATCAATGGCGAGCGGCTCGATTGGTGGCGTCTGTGCGGTCATCGCGGCCTTGCTCCGTTGTCTGTGCGTCGTCCTTCTGCCGTCATTCTAGTCGCCATCGCCGCGACATGAAGCGCGGGAAGTGCGGCTACAATCGTCGAACCGGTACGACATGCGACGAGGAGGGAGTCAGAACCCATGGCACAGTCAGATGAAATGCGGGATCTGGTGTTGGCCAATCTCTCATGGCCGGAAGTGGACGCGATTCGCGATCAGGTTGAGCTGGTGCTGCAGCCGGTCGGCTCAAACGAGCAGCACGGGCCGAATCTGGCGCTCTGTATGGACATCGCTGCCTCGTTCGAGTTCTGCCGCCGCGCCAGTGAGCGACTCTATCCGCGGGTGCTGGTGGCTCCGCCGGTGCCGTGGGGCGTCTCGTTCCATCACATGAACTTCCCCGGCACGATCACGCTGTCGAATGAGACATTCGTCCAGATCCTGACCGAAGTCGTCGGATCACTGCATCACCACGGGTTCGAGCGCTTCCTGCTGGTCAACGGTCACGGCGGCAACGTCCCGGCAATGGGTGTTGCGACCGTCCGGATCAAGGAGGAGATCGACCCGCTCTTCATCGGAGCCTCGAGCTACTTCCACTTCATGGACCGCTCGATCCACGAGCGCTTCGGGGCGACGAAGTACACCGGCCACGCTTGCGAAGCCGAAACGGCCCGAGCCATGGAGCTCATCCCGCAGCACGTCAAGTACGACACCATCGCGCAGGGCGACATGACCGACCTGATGTACGAGTTCAACCAGACGTTGAAGCGCTATAACGTCAGCGTCCCCTACCGATTCGATGAGATGACGCGCAACGGCGCACTCGGCGACGCCCGCATCGCCACGCCGGAATATGGCAAAGCCCTCGTCGACAATGCCCTCGACAACTTCACCGCGTTTGTGGACGAGTTGCTTGCGAACAGCCCGGTGGAGTAGGCAGGTTCAGGTGCATGGAGGGGCGCTCGCATACGCCCCTCCATGCACGCGTTCGTCTTACATCGTCGTGCCGTGCCGTTATTCCTCACCTGCCAGATACTTCTTCACGTTCTCGTTCACATCGTCGCCGAGGTCGAGACCGTTGATGACGACGGAGATACCAGCGAAGTACTGCAGGACACCGAGCGCCTCAACGACATCGGCATCGCTGAAGCCCATGCGCTTGAGACGGGCCGTGTGGATCTGGATGCCGAAGCGATTGTTGAGCAACGTGACGGTCGCCCAGGCGAGGAACTCTTTCAGTGTCGGGTCGAGCGCGCCCTCTTCCATCACCCGGTGGCGATGCTCGACAGCGGCCTCCAGGATCGTCGGGTTGTGGCCAAGCACGTTGTAGGCGGTCGGCACCTGCCCCTTGCCAAACCCGGCTTTGATGTCATCGAACGCCTCTTTGACTCGGCCGTCGGCCTCGGATTCGTCGATAAATCGCAGCGTTGCCATGACACGTCTCCCCTTCATATTCACTGTGTGCTCTGATCACGGGTCGATTGCATCTGCTCAGGATGGTGAGACTGTACTGCATGGTCGATAATGCCGCCGAGGAGAAAGGGAGATACATGCGCATTGAGGAGCTTCGCGAGCAACCCGTCGAGCGTGGCGATGCATTTACGTTCTCCTGGGATGGCGAAGAGATCACCGCGTACCCCGGCGAGTCGATCCTCGGAGCGCTCTCAGCGAGCGGAATCCGCACGCTGCGTGAGACTCCCGGCGGACAGCCACGCGGCATGCTGTGTGGCATCGGCCTGTGCTTCGACTGCCTGGTGACGGTCGACGGCGTGCCCAGCTGCCGCGCCTGTGTCACTCCGGCCGCCGCCGGGCTCGTCGTCGAGCGCAATCGTCAGCACGAGTGGGCGAGCGAAGGAGATCGTTCATGACCGACAAATCGAACGCTCCGGAGGTCGTCGTCGTTGGTGCCGGTCCAGCCGGTATCGCCGCTGCGACGATGCTGCTCTCGCAAGGCGCACGCGTCACGCTGATCGATGAGATGCCGGAAGTTGGCGGACAGTATTACAAGCAGCGCCTCGCTGCGCGCGACCTGTCGCGTGGACGCGACCTCGACGAGCGGATTGAGAAGAGTCAGGATCGCCTGTCGGCGCTGCATGGAGAGCGTTTCACGGCGCTGACCGGCACGCTCGTCTGGGGCATGTTCGCGCCGCATCAGGTGGCGATTCTGCGTGGCGAAGAGGCCGATATCCTCAAGCCGGACGCGGTCATCCTGGCTGGTGGCGCAATGGAGCGCGCCGCCGCGTTTCCCGGCTGGACGCTGCCCGGCGTCGTCATGGCCGGCGGCGTCCAGACGCTGCTTGGTCGCGAGGGCATTCTTCCCGGTCGACGTTTCCTCGTCGCCGGAACCGGGCCGCTCCTGTTGGCCGTGGCGGCTGAGATCGCCGAGGCGGGCGGACAGGTCGTTGGCGTCGTCGAGGGTAGTCAGGCGACCGCGCCACTCCGTCATCTGCACCACTTCTGGGGCCAGATGCGGCGCGTCAAGGAAGCGTGGGACTACCGACGCATCCTCGACCGGCACGACATTCCGATGCACAACGGGCACATCGTTGTTGCGGCGCGTGGCGACGGTCGGGTCGAAGAGGTGACGTTCGCGCAGGTCGACCCGGAGTGGCAGGTGCTACCAGATACGGAGCGCACCGTCGCAGTCGACGCCCTCTGCCTGCACTTCGGCTTCGAGGCGCTCACTGAGATCGCCCGGATGGTTGAGTGCGACATTGCCCAGGATCCCGATCGGGGCGGCTGGCATGTCACGCACGACGATGGCATGCGCACCAGCAACCCGTCGATCTATGTCGCCGGCCAGATCGCCGGCATCGGTGGCGCGGACCTGGCCGAATCGACCGGCGCGATGGCGGGCCTGTCCGCAGCGCGCGACCTTGGTCTGCTCGGCGAGCGCGCGTACACTGCGCAGGCGGGTCCGTTGCAGCGAGAGATCGCGCAGCGCCGCGATATCGCGCGGGTGCTCAACACGATCTACTCACCGGGTCCAGCACTGCCCGACCTCGTCATGCCCGACACTGTCATCTGCCGCTGCGAAGAGGTGACTGCTGGCGCGATTGATGCCGCGCTGGCCGAGGGCACGGTGTCGATCAACGACATCAAGCGCCGCACGCGCTGCGGCATGGGCATGTGCCAGAGCCGCATCTGCTCCCCGATCGTCCGCGCCTACGTCGAGCGCAAGGTCGGCGCGACAGCCGAGGAAGTCGGCCTGATCACCGCCCGCCCACCACTACGCCCGATCCCGTTGGGCGCGCTGGCAGATTTGGCTGAGGAGCATATTGGGGATGTACTGACGGCAGGGGACGAATAGGATATGCAAGGGGGCGTATCGCATACGCCTGGCTAGACCAATGGCTGCGTAGAAGCGTGTCAATAGCGGTGCTGGGTGCCGATTTGGCGTGCTGTGGGCCAAACGGGCGTATGCGATACGCCCCTGCTATGGAAGCAGCTGTCAACCTGTTACAGCATCGTCGTTCCTCTCGTTGGGTTCCCCAGCTGTGCGTGAGGGGGTGTGGCAGCGGGCGCGGTCGGCAGTGGGGCCCGGCGCATCGGTCGACGGTCTGTCAGCCTGCTATCCGTGGGTTGGGTACCACCTGACACTGACTCCGTCGGGAGCGCTCTCCAACTACAAACGCGCGTCCAGCACACCGGCCTGGCGCCATGGGGCGTCGAGGGTGCTCCACCATGAGCGTGCCCGGTCCCCACTGTCGACTGCGTCCGGTGCCACACCCGCTCAGTCTCAATCTGCCGCGAGCGATGTCACTCGCGCTGATGACGATCCTGCCGTCGTCGCCAGGAACTGTGCCTGTCGTTGCTCTGCAACCACCTGCCCAATTGCCCAGAGCACGCCGACCAGTTCGCGGGCGACGGCCGTCACCGCCAGCGGTTTGGGCTTGCCACGCTCAACCAGCCGCCAGTAGCGGCGATGCAGGCGACGTTGCGCCTTGGCACTGATGGCGATGATCGCCGGATCAACGTTCCGTTGGCGGGTGGCCAATGCTTTGCTGACCGCCGGGACACGCGGTGCATGATGGGCGGCCTCGACCAGGACATGCCGCGCACGGGTATTGCCGGCTTTGCTGATCCCGCCCTGCCGCCGCCGATCTCCGCTTGAGGCCTCGGTCGGCGTCAACCCGACGTAGCGCATCAACTCGCGCGGATGGTCGAAGCGACTCGGATCGCCCAACTCGACCACCAGGGTGGCAGCCGTGACCAGCTCAATCCCCCGTAACGCCTGATAGGCGGCAGCCAGTTCAGCGTGGCGGCTGGCCTGGATCGCCGTCGCGATGGCCAGCTCCAGCCGCTCGAGCCGGGCTTCGGTCTCGGCCAGCGCTCCCAGGTGCTCACGCAAGACCGTCTGTTGGGCACTATGGGGCAGGACCAGTCCGTGTAACCAGCTCCGATGCTTACCGGTCCAGGCATTGACTCCCTCAGCGGGTCGCACGTCGAGGCGCAGCAGCATCCCACTGATACGATGGCGCATGCGGGTCACGTCCTGACGGGCGGCGTGGCGGGCACGAACCAGGTCACGCAGCGCCTCGTCGGCTTCATCCGGCACCCAGACCGTCGTCAGATAGCCACCCCGGAGCAACGCAGCCAACTGGCAGGCATCGCGTCGGTCGGTCTTGACGCGGTCACCAGGCCGTTTCGGGACCAGCGAGGGCGCAATCACGACGCAGGTGATCCCCATTCTTGTCAGTTGTCGCTGGAGCGTGTAGCCACAGGCTCCAGCTTCGTAGGCAACCTCTAGCGTCGTGGGATCCCCCAGCTGAGCCATGATCTTGCGGACTGCCTCGGGGCGGTTCGGAATGGTGGCCACGACCTGCGCTGGTTCCCGGCCAGGCGTGGCGACGGCGAGTGTGATCGTCTCCTTGTGCACGTCACAACCGACATACTGACTGATGTTATCCTGTCCCATGGCCGTCTCCCTTCGTTGGTAGCACTGCGCGCGATCGATCCGGTTCCGCGTAATCTACGGTATCGCGTCGCGGAGACGGCTGCTTCCATGGTAACTACATTTCAGGGGTGTCTCACGATCATATTTCTGGCGTTCGGGAAAGGATGTCGCTATGGTTTCAGCACCGATTCCGCAATCGCAGTGAGCACCGGCAGCGGTTCGCCGCCCTGGCCGAAGTAGACAAACACAACCGGACCCTGCCGGATGTAAATCGACGCGGTCGCCGTGCCTTCGGCGGTCGGCTGGGTCACCGCCACCGCCTCGTCTCCGAGTTGCGGCGCATCGGCTTCGGCTGCGCCCTGCGTGGTGGCCAGGATCTTCAGCCAGTTGATCGCCTCGCCGGCCTGCTCCGGACTCCCGTACTCGTTAATCGTCGTCAGGATCGTAGATGGCAGACCGCCAGATTCATCGTCGCGCGCAAAGGCACGGAAGACGTGGCGCTTGAATCCCCAGGTGTTCAGCCGCTGCAGGTGCGCCGCCGGATCGCTATAGGCATTGGCCAGATCCTGCGCCGTGCGCGTTCCCTGTTCGGCGATGATGTATCCCGCACCACCATCGGGCAGATTCGCAAGCGCTGGGAGCAACGGTTCCAGATCGCTGACTGCCGTCGGCGACGCGTTCCCTGTTGGCGACGCGGCCACAGTCGGGGTGACCGTTGGTGATGGCTCAGGTGTTGCTGACGGACTGGGCGTCGCTGTCGCTGTTGCAGTTGGTGGCAGTGGTGTCGCGGTCGGAGTCTCTGTCGGCGTGCTGGTCGGATCGGCATCGTCGCGGGTATCCGGCCCGGAGCATGCTGCAGCAGCGACAATAAGTGCTGTGATCGCGACGAACATCGCCAATCGCCACACGAGGCCATTGAACCGAACCATCATGTCACTCCCTCCAACTGGGACTGTCGCGATTGTACAAGGCGAGCCACCAGGATGATGCGGTCCCGGCTGCGGCTACAATGCCGTGGGAGACGCCGGATGATCGACCGGCGCATTCGCAAGACAACGGGAGGAAGAACGATGCCGACCGCTATCGACCATGTCATCATTCTGGCCGAGGATCTTGATACTGCCATGCAGCAATACACGGATCTCGGCTTCACCGTTATCCCGGGTGGCAAGCACGCGCGCTTCACCCACAACGCCCTCGTGACCTTCCAGGACGGCAGCTACCTGGAGCTGATCGCGTTCTACGAAGCACCGGACGCGGCCAAGGGTGAGGGACATCGCTGGTTCAAGCACGTTGGCAACGGCGGCGGGCTGATCGACTTCGCCGTCGGCACGCCTGATGTTACGAGTGTCGTGAAGGACACAACCGCGCGCGGCCTGCACTACGACGGCCCGCATCCGGGCCAACGAGCCCGACCGGACGGCGAGCAGCTCCGCTGGCAGAGCGCGATGGCTGGTAGCGAGGACAGCAGCGCCCTGCCGTTCGTGATCGAGGACATCACCGATCGCGGTCTGCGCGTCCCGGCCGACGGCAACACGCACACCAACGGCGTCCGTGGCATCGCCAGGCTCGTCGTCGCAGCTGATGATCTGGACGCCGCCATCCGCGACTTCCAGGCCCTGCTCGGCGTCGATGCACCCAAGTCGAAGACGGATGCTGGCGCGACCTTCGAGGTCGGCCCGCACACGGTTGAGCTCGTTGCCGCGACCGCCGCGAGTGGCACCGGTCCAGTTGAGCTGCAGTTCATCGCGGACGAGGCCGGAACGATTGATCCAGCCACGGCCAGCAATGCGAACCTGAAGTTGGTGACAAAGTAGGCACGTCCAGTACCTCTTCTCGGGCGTAACGTACAATGACGGCATCTGCCAAAGTCAATGTATGACGCCCGAGGAGGGCCTTACTCATGCTCAAACGAGACGCTGCGCGCCGCGCGACGCATGATGCGATTCACGACGCACGCGCCAGAATCATCGACCTATCCGCAACGCTCCACACCGGAAGCAGTCCTGACGACGCCCTTGCGCTCATCGATCAGGTGCTGAGCGATACCGGTTTCACCATCGACCGCGACATCGCGGGCATCGCCAGTACGCTGCGCGCCGTACGCGAACACCGCGATTCAGAGGCCGAGCGCAAGGGGCTTCGCCACGGCCACATGGCCTACCTGGCTGACTTGCCGGCCGACCCGGCGGATTGGGCGAATCGCGGCAGCAACGCCGCCCTCGCCGCAACGCTGGCGGCGGCGATCGGCCTCGCCGCCGCATTGGAGCAGCGCCACGAGTTCGGCATCGTCACCTTCATCATCGGCCCGACCGGCTGGAAAGCCGCTGCGACCGCTGCCGGTATCATCGAGCCCTTCGACTCGGCGCTCGGCGTACACACCGCCGCTGCCGGTGACGGCTACGCCTACACCATCGCTCAGACTGGCGACCGCCTCGGCTCGCTTATCGCCACCCTGACATTTGCCGGGGAGACCGCGTCTGCGGCCGTCGCCGATCTCATCGCCCAGATCCCGGTGCTGCAGGACGACCTTGTCGATCATCGCTCGATCGCCGTCGTAGTGTCCGACGAATCGACGGTCCGCCTGGAAGTGCAGGGGCCGTCACGCTCGGCACTGATTGAGACGGCGGTTGCCCTGCAGGATCGAGCCGAGAAGGTAGCCGCAACACACGGCACAACGGTCGAGATCGACCTCGGCCAGACGATCGACGACATGATCGTCAACCGCGTGCTCTCGCGCCGGGTCAAGACCTACGGAGATACGTTCGGTCTACCAATGGATCGCATTCACAAGACGCCGCCGGCCGCTCCTGACACCTGGGGCAACGTGTCCTACATCACGCCGTCCGTCAACGTCGCGCTGCGGGTCACCGAGGAGCTGGCCGAGCTGGGCAGTGAGGCGTTCGGGGCGCTCACGAACACCAGCGAGGCGCACGATCAGGCGCTGCTGCTGGGCGAATGCCTGGCGATGACCGGCATTGACGTGCTGCGCGACTCGACCTACCGGGCCATCGCCGACGATCAACTGGTGAAGGCTCTCTCCGAGCGCGGGATCAATCGCGCCCATCGCCGCTGGCTCGGCGTGCATCGCGTCCAGCCCGGCGGCAAAAAGCCAAAGCGCAAGAGCGGCCCGACCGTCACCGATTTTCAGATCGTGCGCGGCCCCGGCCTGCCACCACCGCCGATGCCGACGGAGGAGGACGACGAGGACGAGGACGAGTCTTGACATGAGACGCTCTCGCGCCATACAGTGTCCGGAACAATTCAGAGACATCGGCGCTGACGGAGAAGAGTAGTCGAGGTCCCTGCCACAGCGAGCCGCGGACGGTGCGAGGCGGCGGTCCAGGGAATCGGCGAAGACACTCCCGAGCTGGTGCGGCGAGCAGGCAATGCCTTCAGTCGCACCCGGTGAAGCCACCGTTACCTGGCCCGAGCACTGCTGCGATGCAGCGCTCGAAAAGGTGTCCGGCGTGAGTCGGGCACGAAGAAAGGTGGCACCACGGTCGCGCCCCCGTCCTTTCGACGGGGGCGCGTGTGTTTGGTGTGACCGACACGCGCGACGAATAAGGATTCGCTTTCGTGCGGCGGTCGCCCAGCGTTTGGAGGTGCCACATGCCTCAGTCCCTCTCGCCCGCGTCCACCGCAGGGACGCATCGCTCGCGAACCCTGGCAGCCGATCTGGCAACGATGATCGACCAGCAGGTCACGATCAGCGGCTGGCTAACGACCCGCCGCGACCTCGGCTCGCTGTCCTTCCTCGTCGTCCGCGACCGCAGCGGCAACGCGCAGGTCGTCGTCGAGTCCGAGGAGCTGCGCGAAACGCTGGCCGGTTTGCAGGTAGAAAGCGTCGTCGCGATCCACGGCACGGTCGTCGCCGAGCCACGAGCGCGGGGCGGCGCTGAGCTCCACGCCATCGACATTGACGTGCTGGCTCCGGTCACCGAGCCGCTGCCGTTCGAGATCAACCGCCGCACGCTGAAGCCGTCGCTCGACATCTGGCTGGATCGCGCGCCGCTCGCGCTACGTCACGAGTCGAAGCGGGCTGCATTGGAGATCACCGCTGCGCTGGTCGATGGCTATCGGTCGGCGCTGCGGAAGCGCGGGTTCGTCGAGATCTTCACGCCAAAGATCGTCGGGTCTGCGACGGAGGGTGGCGCGAACGTCTTTCCAGTCGCTTACTTCGGACGCGACGCGTTCCTGGCGCAGTCGCCACAGCTCTACAAGCAGATCATGGTCGGCGTGCACGAGCGCGTCTTCGAGGTCGGCCCGGTCTTTCGCGCCGAGCCGCACGCGACGACGCGCCACCTGAACGAGTACATCTCGCTCGACCTGGAGATGGGCTTCATTCAGGATCATCGCGATGTCATGGCGCTCATCACTGAGCTGCTGCGCGAGATTCTGGCGACGATCCAGGAGCAGGCGGGTGCTGCGCTACAGACAATCGGCGTCGAGCTCCCGGCGGTTGGCGACATCCCCGTCGTCGGATTCAGCGAGGCGCAGGAGATCATCCTGCGCGAGTTCGGCGAGGACACGCGCGGTGAGCCGGACCTCGCGCCGCAGCATGAGCGCTGGCTCGGCGAGTGGGCACGTCGCGAGCACAACAGCGAATGGATCTTCGTCGAGGGCTATCCGACTGCGAAGCGCCCGTTCTACACGATGCCGAACCCGGACTCACCGGCGGCATCGAATTCGTTCGACCTGCTCTTCCGTGGACTGGAGCTGATCACCGGCGGGCAGCGAGAGCATCGTTATGAGCGGCTAGTCGCGACGATGCAACAGCGCAATATCGATCCCGCGCCGTTTGTTGGCTACCTCGATGCCTTCCGCTTCGGGATGCCACCGGAAGGCGGCTGTGCGATCGGTCTGGAGCGCTTCGTCGCCCAACTCGTCGGCGCATCAAACGTCCGCGAAGTGACTGCCTTCCCGCGTGACATCAACCGACTGACGCCGTAAGCGAGCCCCGCCAGGTTGGACTGGCTTGGATTAGTGGGAGATATCTCGCGTGCACGCTCGAAATGACAGAAGGCGGAGTCTGCTGCCGAGCCGAACTGGTCTTGATTGCTGGCAATGTCGCGCCGCTGGCCTGGCAACCACCCGCTTGTCCTGTCATCTCGAACCGCAGTGAGAGATCTCCTACCCGCCCAACGCAGTCCAACTCCGGGGGGTCTTTCGGCTGCGCGGGTACCCACCGGGCGTGAAATGACAGAAGGCGGAGGTGGCTGTCGAATCGCAATGCACGACGTACCAACACGAGCAACGACCTGCACACGCTTCGATGCTACAGTACCGCCGAGCAGAGGAGAGGTCATGCGCTACAGCGGAATGTTCGGGAAGACCAGGCGAGATGCCCCGGCCGGTACGGATACGGCCAGCGCGGCGCTGCTGATCCGCGCCGGCTTTGTGCGCCAGCTCGGCGCTGGGATTCATTCCTACCTGCCGCTGGCGTGGCGCTCGATAACGAAAATCGAACGCATCATCCGCGAGGAGATGGAGCGCATCGATTGCCACGAGCTATCCATGCCGGTCGTGCATCCCGCCGACCTCTGGCAGGAGACGGGACGCTGGTACGACATCGGCGACGAGCTTGTCCGTTTCGTTGATCGCGCCGAGCGCCCGATGGTCCTGGCGATGACGCATGAGGAGGTCGCGACCGACCTCGTCCGCCGGGAAGTGCGCTCGTACCGCCAGCTGCCGGTGCAGTTCTTCCAGATCCAGACCAAGTATCGCGACGAGCCTCGACCGCGCGCCGGCCTGCTGCGCGGACGCGAGTTCCTGATGAAGGACGCCTACTCATTCCACACCGACCGTGCCGATCTCCAACGCTTCTACGATGCCTGCCACGGTGCGTACCTGCGCGCGTTCGCGCGCTGCGGCATCGATGTCGTCGTCGTCGAATCAGACTCCGGCATCATGGGCGGCGAAGGTTCGCACGAGTACATGCTAATCGCCGACGCCGGAGAGGACGTCCTGCTGACCTGCCCGTCCTGCGGCTACGCGGCCAACCGCGAGGTCGCCCGAACGACGCTCCCTGCTCCTGATGACGCGCCGCTGCCGATGGAAGAAGTTGAGACGCCCAACGCCACGACCATTGAGGCGGTCGCAACCTACCTGGGTGTCGAGCGCGACCGTACTGCCAAGGCGGTCTTTTACGAATCCGACGGCAAGCTCATCTTCGTCGTGATCCGGGGCGACCGATCAGTCAACGAGATCAAGCTCGCCGAACTCCTGGGTGTGCCGCAGGTATCGCCGGCGAGCGAAGAGCTCATTCGCGCCAGTGGCGCGGTTCCGGGCTACGCGTCACCGGTCGGACTGACCGACACGATCGTCGTTGCCGACGAGACGGCCCGCGCGCCAAACCTCGTCGCCGGGGCGAACCGCGAGGGCTATCACCTGATCAACGTCAACCTCGGGCGCGACTACGAGCCGGCGCACCTCGCCGACATCCTGATGGTCGAGGCCGGCGATCCGTGCCCCGAATGCGGCGCTGCCCTCCTTGAGCAGCGCGGCATCGAGGTCGGCAACATCTTCAAGCTTGGCACCACATACTCGGCACCGCTGAAGGCTGCCTACCTTGATGAGAACGACGAAGAGCAGATCATGGTCATGGGTTCGTACGGATTCGGGGTTTCACGCATGCTGGCCGCCCTGGCCGAGCGACATCACGACGATCGCGGCCTGCGCTGGCCGGCGACGGTTGCGCCGTTCGAGGCGCACCTCGTCCTTATTGGCGCGAATGACGAAGCGCATGAGGTGGCCGACACGACCTACCGCATGCTGCAGGCGGAGGGGATCGAGGTCCTGTTCGATGATCGGGACGAGTCGGCTGGGGTGAAGTTCACCGACGCCGACCTGATCGGCATTCCGATCCGACTGACGGTCAGCAACAGGTCGCTCAAGTCGGGCGGCGTCGAGCTGAAGCTACGCGATCAACCTCCGGCAGACGCGAAGGTTGTCGCAGTCGAATCAATTGTGGCGCAGGTGCGTGCGCATCTGGCGACGATGTTCGCCGCACTGCAGCCGCGCTAGCGCATCAGGCGTGCTCGAAATCGAACCACTCGTCATCCGGCAGCTCGTCGCTGGATGCTGAGCGATACAGCAGCGCCAGGATCGCGCCGAGGATCGCCAGGGCGACAAAGATCACGGCGATGTTGCTCTTGCCTTCCATCATGACCTCACATTCAACGTGGGAGGCCGGGTAGCCGCCCTGCCTCCGAGTATCATTCGACCTGAGTATAGCAACGTGCCTGTGGGTAAAATGACGTGTCAGATCAACATGTTGACCCGACTGCAAGGATGTCAGATTGAGCTTTTCCGGCGGCCCAGCGTCCTTCCCCGATCAGGTCTGGGGCCTGCTCAAGCCGCGCGGTGGCGCGACGACTGATGGCTTGCGGCTGGCGGTCGCCAACGGCGTCGGCATCTTTGTCACGCTCGTGCTGCTCGCCATCGCGTCGCTGTTCAACCGCCTCGTCAACCTCGTTATTCACATACCGTTCACCGTCATCATGATCGCGCTGATCGCCGTTCTCACCTGCTGCGGGGCGTTCATCTGGTATCGCTACTCAGTGCTGTGGGTGAAGACGACGCGCGCGCTCGGCGGCTCGCTGAAGCCGGATGTGTTCGGCGTTGTTGCTGGACTCCCGTTCATCGTCATCGGCCTGTTCCTGCTGGCCACCGCGGTCCTGCAGTTCCTGTTTGCCGTTATCAGCTTCAGCGGCGGACGCCTGCTCGGTGCATTGCGCCAGACTGGTATCGCAGGGTTCTTCTTCGTGCTGGCAGTCGGCTGCGTCGTGGTTGCGCGCTACGCCTGCAATCAGGAGGAATGATGGCCGCTGTCGTCATCCGCGAGTTTCGCCCCACCGACATCCCGGCCCTGAATGCGCTCCACAACGACCCGCTGGTCGCCGCACAGATCCTGCAGATCCCGTTCACGACCGATGCCGAACGCGCCCAGCGCCTCGTTCAGAGTCTGACGCAACGGACGCTGGTCGCCGACCTCGACGGCGAGCCGGTCGGCGCGCTCGGGCTGGAGCTGTACACGCGCCGCCGCGCCCATGTCGGCTCAATTGGTATGGCAGTGCGGCTTGACCTGCACGGTCAGGGCATCGGCCGCCAACTACTGGCTGCAGCCGTAGATCTGGCCGACAACTGGTACAACCTGCGCCGCATCGAGCTGGAAGTCTATGCCGACAACGAGCGGGCGATCCGCCTGTATCGCTCATTCGGATTCGAGATCGAAGGCACACACCGCGCCTATGCGTTTCGGCTTGGCGAGTTCACCGATGCGCTCAGCATGGCGCGCCTGCGCGGCATAGCGACTGGCTCCGACTAGCCCCAGGTTAGCGACGTGTAATCACCAGTGAAAAAGACGAGCGGGTCATCGTCGTCGCCAAGCTGTGCCTCTACTACTTCGCCGATCAGGATCGTGTGATCGCCGCCCGGATGTGTCGCGATCCGACTACACTCAAGCCACGCTACGCAGCCATCCAGCTTCGGCGCACCGAGCGCCCCGATCGTGTGCGGTACACCGGCGAACTCTGCCGACACGAGCGGCGCACGTCCCGCGAAGCGCTCGGCCAGAGCAATCTGCCGCCGCGCCAGGATGTTGATCGCGAACGTCGGTCGCGTAGTCAGGAAGTCGTGGCTTTGCGTGTCCCGCGAAATACAGACCAGCGCCAGCAATGGGTCGAGCGACAGCGACGTAAACGCGTTGATCGTCACTCCGTGCATCGCGCCCGACTCAACATCGGCGCTCGTGACGACCACAACGCCGGTCGGGAAGTGCCCGACAATGGCACGGTACTCAAGACTGTCCATACTCGCTCCGATATCGAATGGTTGCCCCGGATGCGGCTCGCCACGTAGACTGCGCCAGATGTTCGGTCACGCCGACGAAAGGGCCATCATGGACGACCAGACCCGCCGCGACCTTTGCGAACGCTACCGCCGAGTATATTCCGGCGCTGTTGCCGACGTGCTCGACCGTCGCGGCCTGCGCAATCAGATCGTCCACGGATCGATTCAGGGACTCACCTACGAGTCGCGCGTCGCCGGGCCCGCCTACACTTGCAAGGGCGCACCAGCGACCGCGCTCGAAGCGGATGACTGGGACATGCGCAAGGCGTTCCTTGATGCGCTGACGCCCGATTGCGTTGCGGTGGTCGATGCCAGCGGCGATGACAGCGCCGCGCACTGGGGCGAGCTGATGAGCACGGCCGCGCGCGGTCGTGGCTGCACCGGCGTCGTCATCGACGGCGGCACGCGGGACGTTCAGCAACTGCTGGAGATGGGTTTCCCGACCTTCGCCCGCCATCGCTCCCCGGCCAGCTCGATCCGGCGCTGGCGGATTAGCGGCTACGACCACCCGGTGATGTGTGGCGGCGTCCTCGTTCGCCCCGGCGATTTCGTCGTCGGCGATGCGGACGGCGTCGTGATCGTTCCAGCCGAAATCGCTGCCGAGGTGCTGGATGAAGTCGAGGCGTTGGCCCTGACGGAAACGGATATGCGCAAAGAGCTGCTCGATGGCGGCAGATTCAGCGAGGTGTACGATCGCTACCAGGTTGGATGACAAACCACAGCAGCAGGAGCGCGTCGCTGCGGCACTCGGCTACGTGTTCACGCCGCTCGTCCCGCTGCTGATACTGACCGGCGCGGCCAAGGATCGCCCGTTTCTCCGCCGTCACACGATCCAGGCGCTCTTCTTTGCTCCGGTGCTGCTGATCCTGCTCGTGGTGATGGTCATTGCCTCGATCTGGCTCCTGCGTCAGAGCGTGGCGCTGTTCTGCCTGCTGCCGTTGCTGTTGCTCGCGCCGTTCGCACCCGGCGCGCTCATCGGCTGGGCTGTCTATGACGGTCGCGATCCGCGCTTGCCAATCATTGGAGCGATGGCGAATCGGAATCCTGAGGGCTAGCCGCTCGCAGCCGTGCAATCAATTCCAGCGCAACCAGCAGCAGATTCGCCGTCTGCGCCCGGTTGATCTCGCTCTGCTGTTCGAACGCGCGGACCAGTGCGCCGTTGAACGCGCGCTGCTGCTCCAGCGCACGATCGATTTGACGATTCCACGGAGTGAGCAAACGACGGAAGCGGCTCTCGCCCGGCTTTCGGCGCTGCACTTCCCATAGCCCGCGCATCTCCTCCAGCGACTCCTGCCCCGCTGCCGGACTCACTGCGGCCAGCGATGACGGCGGCATTCCCGTGCGCTCATCATCGAGCCCCAGAAGCACAGAAACCGCATCGGCACCGGAAAACGCGCGCCAGTCGTTGCTCCCCTCTGAGCCGATGTCCTGCCGGATTCGCTCGACTTCAGCCGGGAGAAACGAGCACTGCCACTCTCGTGCCGAGAGGTGTTTCAGCGCAAACAAGATCCGGCTGCGATGCAAGTACCGATAGTAATCATCAGACCGCGCCAGCGTCGCACCCTCGTAATGTTCGGCCCGAATCGACGGCACGAACCGCACGCCCCAGCCGACGCGCCGCAACTCGTAACAGAGGTCAACGTCCTCGTAGTAGACCGGCGAGAACTGCTCGTCGAAGCCGCCAATCTGGCAAACAGCCTCCATCCGCAGTGCCATCGCGCCGCCGGTCACGAAGTCGACTGCGACAGTCTCATTGTCGATCGCTGAGAGATCGTCCTGATAGTGTCGATGGCGGGTTGTCAGCAGCGGACGATCGACGATGCCCCCGGCGTGCTGAACGGTAGAGGTGCCGGGATAGGTCAGCAGGGCACCGGCAGCACCGAGCCGCGCGTCCTCCGCGAATGCCCGCAGTAGCGCATTGCCGAATGTTGGCGCAACTTCGACGTCTGGATTCAGGATCACTGCATACGGCGTCTCGACGATCTGCAGCCCGGCATTCGCGCCACCGGCGAAGCCACGGTTCACTGGCTGAGACAGGACGTTCACGCGGGGATGGGCATGCAATTCCAGCAACGAATCGTCGGTCGACGCGTTGTCGACGACGACGATCTCGGTGGGCCGGGCATCGGTCCCCTCCAGCGCTGAGATGCAGGCATCCAGATAGGTCGCCCCGTTATAGTTGACGATGATCGCCGTCCAGGCTCCGCGCATAGCGTTCCTCCATCCGGACGGCATTATTCCAGCCCGAGCGAGGGAGCGTGGCGTGAGCGATACCCCCAGCGTCCTGCTGATAGCGTCTGACACGATCGGCGAGCGGATGGCCGGCTCCGGCATTCGCTACTGGAACATGGCCCGCGTGCTGGGGGCGCAGCAGCCGGTCACGCTGGCAACGCCTTCTATTACGACGCTCGCACCCCCACCGGGCGTGACGCTGGTTGCATACGGGCACCCTGGCGAGGACGAGCGTGGCCGCCGCCTTGTCGAGCTCGTGACTGACCACGATGTCACTGTCGCCCAGCATCTGCCATATCTCTACGCTGACCCTGAACTGCTGGACAGTCGCCATCTTGTCATCGACCTGTACGCCCCGTGGGTTCTGGAGAAGCTGGAGTATGCGCGTATCGACCCTGAGCGCGGCGAGGCGCATCGGCAGGATGACCTCACGATCCTGAAGCGCCTGCTCGGGCTGGGCGACTTCTTCCTGTGCGCTTCCGAGCGCCAGCGCGACTACTGGCTCGGCACGCTGACGCTCGCCGGACGTTTGGAGCCGAGCTACCTGCAGGCTGACCCGGCGCTGCGCTCACTTATCGATGTCGTGCCATTCGGCCTGCCGACGGACCGCCCTCGGAAGACTGGCGCAGGCCCGCGAGCACTGTTCAATCTCGGTCCAGATGACCCGCTGCTGATCTGGAATGGCGGCGTCTGGAACTGGCTGGATCCGCTGACGGCGATTCGGGCCGTCGCTCTGCTGGTGGCCGAGTTCCCGACGCTGCGGCTCGTCTTCATGGGCGTCCGCAGTCCGGGGGCACAGGTCGCCGAGATGGGCATCGTTGAGGACGCGCGCAACCTCGCCCGAGAGCTCGACCTGCTCGACCGCCATGTCTTTTTCAACGACTGGGTAGCGTATGACGAGCGCCAGAACTGGCTGCTCGAAGCTGACGCAGCCGTCTCGTTGCACGTCGAGACTGTTGAAGCACGCTACGCCTATCGCACCCGCGTGATGGACATCCTCTGGTGCGGGCTGCCGGCAGTCGTCAGCGACGGCGATGTGCTGGCCGATCTCGTTCGCGAAGAGCAGATCGGCACGATCGCGCTACCGGGTGAGGTCAGTTCAGTTGTGGCAGCGATCCGTGGCGTACTCGATCCAGACAGCGCGCACGCAATGCGGTCGCACCTGGCGGACGTCGCGTCGCGCTTCACCTGGGAGCAGGTGTGCGAGCCGCTGCTGCGCTACTGCCGCGAGCCGTGGAAGCTCAGCCCGTTGCGCGGCGGCGACCCCAGCGCGGACTACCTCGCCAAGCTGGAACGCATGTACAGCGAGACGGCACAATACGCGCGCAAGCTGGAGGCTGCCGTCGCTGAGCGGGATACGGAACTGGCCGCGCAGCGCAAGCGCCGGACGCGGCCAGACCTCAATGCTCTGTTCAATCGGAACAAGCGCGGGTGAGTGAGCGTTACTCCTCGTCGGAAGACGCTTCCTCGGAAGCTTCGTCCGCTTCGTCGGCGGCTGCCCCTTCTTCGCCCTCGCCTGCTTCCTCGTCCTCAACGGCCTCAAGCTGCGGCGCGGAGAGCTTGACGATCATCTCTTCCGGATCAGTGATCAGCTCGACGTCGTCAGGAATCGTCAGGTCGCGGAGATGAATCGCCTGATCGATCTCGGTCAGGCCGGTCACATCGACCTCAAGGACGGCCGGCAAGTTCATCGGCAGGCCACGAACTTCGACCGCTTCACGCCCGTAGGTGAGAACGCCGTCGTCGTTGGCCGGCTCGCCGACGACCATCAGCGGGATCGAGGTCGTGATCATCACGGTCAGGTTCGGCGCGAAGAACTCAACGTGAATAGGCTCGCGCCGCAGGCGATCAATCGACATGTGGCGCATGTAGACGGTGTACTTCTCGCTGTCGACGTTGAGATCGATCAGCACGTTCGGCCCGTAGGCGACGTAAGCGCGATCGATTTCCTTCATGTCGACGCTCACGGATAGCGGCTCTTCGATAACCGGTCCGTAGATAACGCCGGGAACCACACCATCACGGCGCAGCTTCTTGGTTTCCTTGCCGATGACCGAACGCATCGACGCGGTCAGCTCATGTCGTTGGCTCATGCGCTTCTGGGCCCTTCTGGATGTCACATTACATGCGCGCCGGTGCGCGTCACACGTCCCGGCACTGGATCGCCCAGTCCGGCCAACCGTTAACGATAGCAGCGAGTGCGTTTCCTGCCAAACGCAATGCGCAACATCGCGTGCTAACGCATCATTCTACGCGACTGATCGCCGCGACGATACCGATGAGATAGGTTATTCGGACCGTATCACCGATTGCCAACCCACTCGGCAGAGCATCGACGCTCAATTGCGCTTGTCGAACCGTCTCTGGATCGTCGATGTGGCTGAAGTACACAACGGCGTACTCATCGCTATGGATCAGGTAGCGCCGCAGCCCTTCAATCCGCGCCTCAACTTCCATCCTGCCCCGTATCTTCCTGCTCATTGACGTCATTCTCTTCGCGCTCGGCGAGCAGCTCATCCTCGCGCTTTCGCACGTAGAGGTAGAAACCGACAACCATCAGCAGGAACGGCACGATGATGATGCAGGCCAGGAATGCAATGAACCCGGCCGTGTCGTCGTTCGAGCGAATCGCCGTGACCATGACCAGTGCTGCCGAGACGATAACCAGGGCCAGAATCGCCAACACGGCTGTCGACGAAATACAGCCGATCGGCTCCCGCCGGGTCGCTTCCTGCTCGATATCGCCGACCGTCTGCTCGACCTCATGCAGTCGGACATAGCCAACGCGCCCGTCGTCCAGCGCGATCTTCACGAAATCGCCCGGCAGCTCCTCGTCGGTTTCCAGAACCTGCAGATCTGCGCCGGATGGCACGATCTCGACGAGCGGCGCAGACGAGTCGGCTGTTGCGTATACTCGCAATCCTTCGGAGGCGTGGTACGCATCAACCAGCTGATGGCCGCAGGCCGAGCAGAAGTGATTTGTGCGGGGGTTCATGGCACCACAGGTGCCGCAGTAGATGACGCCTGTTTCACCGGACATCAATCGCTCAACCCTTCCCACCCATACGCGAAGACGAGTATAGCGAACCGGCGCTCAACGACATGCGCAGCGCATACGGTACAATCAGGCGTCCGGGCGACTCCGTCCGAGAGGTCGTTGTGTGCCTGAGTCGTCGTGGACCACAAATACAGAACACACCATTCCAGGACAGAGGGGGGGTGACAAGAATGAAGATTGAAGCACGCGATAGCGAGAGCTTCGAGGGCCTGCTCCGCAGGTTCACGAAGGAGATGCAGAAATCGGGCAAGCTCCGCGAATTCCGCAGCAAGCGGCGATTCGTCAGCAAGAGCGAGCAGCGACGTGCGAAGGCCCGCAAGGCCGAGCACAAGCGCCGACGCAAGGAGGCCAAGACCTCCTGATCTTCTGCGCACCACTGCAGATACTCAGACGACGCTGCCATTTGGCGGCGTCGTTGTGTTTATCCTGACTTACGACCGCAGCGCCAGCGTCATCAACGCAGGCGCAGTCGAGCCGCCACTTACCTGATAGTCGAGCGTGATGTTCCAGGGCGCACCTTGCGGCGGCAGACACAGTTCCGCCAACGGCAGTCTGCCGCCAGCTGGGCAGACGATCCCGGGGCGCTCGCCTTTCTGCGCCGCGCGAAAGGTGATCGCCGTCGCGTCGGTCGCCGCGTCAACAAACCAGTTCCGTCCCAGCTCACCACTCAGGACATTCCCGAGCAAACGACTCTGCCGGCGAGCCGGAACGATCTGATGCGGCACGAGAATGCGCAGTCGGAAGTCTGTCGCAGGAATGGATGTCGCATTCACGGCGGAGAGCACGAACGTGCCCGGTCGGTCGCTATCGAGCTCAGCGACGATACTCAGCACTGCACGCTCAATAACGGCCTCGTCGTGGCTGTATACCCAGATGGGCGGCGCGAGAACGAAGATCGCGATCACCAACGGCACGCCGACGATCAGCCATGGCTGATCGAGCACGCCAGCCATTCCGAAAAGAAACATCCCGCCCATGACCGCCGAAAGCCAGCGCAGGGGTGAGCGCACTCGCACACGCCACATCTCGTTGGTCTACCCCGCCTGTTCCAGGTCGGCGAGCATCGCCATCGAGGTAGCCAACTCCTTGCGGCTGAAGAACGTCCGAAATCTCTTGCCAGAGTTCGGGCCGGTCGCGCCCGATCTGGCAGACTTCTTCGGAAAACCGCATGTCGCCACTCGCCATGAGCGCCGTCATCAGCTCGGTGCTGAGCTGCTCAGCCAGGTAGAAGCGTTCGAGGCCAGCGAACTTGGCGCGATAGTGATCACGCAACTGTCCGACCTGCTCGGTCGTGAGCGGATGCGCACCGTCGCCGCCGAACATCTCGTGCCAGTCAACACAGTCCAGCAGACGCTCCAGCAGATCGACCTGCGTACCGCGCTGGATGTCCTCGAAGAGCGCGACAACTGCATCGAGCAGATAGACTAGCTGTCCGGGCGTCTCCGGCCAGTCCGATTCCGAACCAGAGCCATTTGCCCCCGCACCAGTTCCACGCTCGTTCACACGTTCTCCTATCCCTGAACCGGCAGGCCGAGCCAGGCTTCCAGCAAGAATCGCCCACCTGCGAGCGAGCCAATCAGTAGCAATGCGACGACGAGCGCCAGTGTCGCTGCTCCGGCCAGATCCGCCGTCGTACGAGCACGATTCTCGCGCCGACCCAGCAACAACACGAAACCCAGCATCAGGCCGGACAGCACCGCAATCGCCGAGATCATCAGCAGCATCGACAACGGCACACGTAGCGGCCCCCACGTGGTCAGCACGACCGCAGCGACTCCGGCGTGCGCGAGCATGATCCAGCCGATGTCGCGCCAACCTGCGACGACGCGCCCGGGTCGGCGCGCCGACGGCGCGAACGCGATGTTACCGATCAGCAGCCAGACGAACACTGCCAGCGCTGTACCGGTGAGCAGGCCGGTCACGAGCCGGAGAATGTTCTGCGGTTGGTACAGATGCGCCAATCCGGCATCAACAAGCGTCGAGTTCACGCCGTCGAACGCCAGCGCGGCGATGCCGCCCACGAGAGCCAGGATGATGCCGCGCGAAGGTAACCCGCCGGTGCGCCAGCGCCCAAGCGCCAGCAGGGCGAGGGATGTCATCGCGACGCCGCCATAAATGCCGGTCATGCGCGCATCAAACGGCAGTCGCTGATCGCCAAAATAGAATGAATGAGTCGGCTGTTGGGCACACAACCCATGCAGCAACGCGAGCGACTTGGTCTCGACCGACCATGGCAATGCAAGGAACGCAATCGCCAACACCGCCCAGATCGAAACGAACACGACCGGCCAGCCGCGCGGGGCGCGTGCGACCAACGAGGCTCTCGAACGTTCTAGACGTAGGGACGCGTGACTGGTCATGCCGACTCCCAGATCGATTCCGATCGATCGAGACTATAGCAAACGAGCGTCGAAATCTTCCGGTTTCGTCGTCTCCTTGCGTGTACGTACACCTCATGGTACTGTTCGCACGTTGGGGTGTCTGTCCTGGTTATGTATCGCATTGTTCGCGCCGGTAGAAGCGCTACGACCGCGAGGCGAGCGCAACGCCTGGGTGGGGGTTCATGGTTCTCTCCAGACGCTTTTCGCGACGCGAGGTTCTCCGAATTGGTGGCGCAGCGACCGCGGCTGCGATGCTGCACGTGACACGCTGGCCATCGTTTGCCGGGGCGGCCGGTGCGCTCCGTTCGGAATGGCAGTTTGTGGACGGTCTGCCCACGTCTGGTGACTGGGAGTCACCAGTATTGCAGCCCGAATCGGGTTTCGACTCAGTTGACGTTTCATGGGATGCGGCGGCTAGCGACGACGAAGCGGTTGCCATCGCAGTCCGAGTCGGCGCGAAGGACGGCAGCTGGTCCGACTGGATCACCCTGCACCCGGATCATCACGGCGACACCGGCACCGAAACGCGCCGCTACGCCGCGCCAATCCTCTCACAAGGTGTGTCCGCGCAGGTGCGCGTTTCCGTAGCCGACGGCACTGGCCTCCGCGAGATCGTCGTTGGAACACTCGACACATCGTCAACAGCGGTCGGCAGCGCAATGACAGCTGACCAGGCGGTTGCGCAAGCAATACTCATCAATGGCATGATCATCCCCCGCTCCGGCTGGGGCGCTGACGAGAAGTTGCGCTTCAAGGATCAGGATCCCACAGGTCCAATGATCTGGCCGCCGAGCTATGCTCCGATTGAGAAGATCATCGTCCATCACACGGTGACAGAAAATAACCCGCCCGATCCGCTAGCAAGCATTCGCTCGGTCTACTACTACCACGCCATCACCCGCGGCTGGGGTGACATCGGCTACAACTTCCTGGTCGACTGGCAGGGACGCATTTACGAGGGCCGGTTCGGCGGGCCGAATGTTATCGGCGGGCACTCGCTGCAGTACAACAATGGCTCGATCGGCATCGCGCTGCTGGGAAATTTCGACGTCGCCAATCCGCCACAGGCGATGCTCGATGCCGTTGCATCAATCGTCTGGAATCGGGCACCGAATGTCGACGTCACCTCAGCCGCCGATTTCCACGACCTCGAAGATTGCCCGAACCTGTGCGGCCACCGCGATGTCCTTTCGACATCGTGCCCCGGCGACCTGTGCTACCCGCTGCTCCCGAGATTGCGCGGGACGATCGCTGGTACTGGCCCGATCTATCTCGCGCCGCCGGTGCAACCAGCACCTCCACCGCCCTCGGAGCCTTCTCCGTCCATCTCGGGCGGCCTGGAGGTCGTCTCGTGTGAGATCGGGCCGGCGACCATCTACCAGGGCAATCTGCTTGAGGTGCGGATGCAGGTCCGCAACAGCGGCGGCACGACGATCCGGTCGGGCGGACCGGAGCCGGGCTTTATCTACGACGAGGGACAGAACTTCGACACAGCCGGTTATCCGAAAGTCGAAGGCGAATACCGCATCACGCTGCAACAGCAGTCATGGACCGGCACGCCGAACCCGTGGCGCTGGGGACTTGGTGGCTCGCTTCCGGCGGGTGAAACGCGCACGATCACGGGCTTTGTCCGTCTGCGCTCGCTGGGCACCGATGAGTTTCGCGCTGCGGTTGTTCAGGAGTTCGTTGCCTACACGCACACCGGCCTCGCGCCAACTCGCGTCACCGTCGCCGCTCCGCCAGTCACGCCGGTCGCTCAGCAACGTGATCCGGGCACACGGTTCTTCGAGATCACCGGACACAACGTGCCATCCCAGTTTGCCGATTACTGGGACGCCAACGGCGGCGTTGAGCGCTTCGGCTATCCGCTCACCGAGGCATTTGTCGAGGTGTCCGAAACCGACGGTGGCAGCTATCTGACCCAGTATTTCGAGCGCGCTCGCTTCGAGTATCACCCCGAGTACATCGGCACCGATGATGAGGTGCTGCTCGGCCTGCTCGGAAGCGAGACAACGGTCAACCGCCGGAATGAACGCGCATTCCAGCGTGTCACGCCGTTCACCTCGGACGCCGATCATGGCTACTTCGACAAGACCGGCCACAGCCTGTCGAACGCGTTCAAGGCGTTCTGGGAGCGCAATGGCGGATTGCCAGTCTTCGGTTATCCAATCTCGGAAGAGTTCCGCGAGCAGTCCGAAACGGACGGTAAGGAACACATCGTCCAGTATTTCGAGCGCAATCGGTTCGAGTACCATCCCGACTACGCCGGAACGAAGGACGAGGTCATGCTCGGCCACCTCGCGCGTGAGGTCCTCATTCGCCGCGGCTGGATCAAGCGCGACGAGTAGGCTGACTCCTCTCTCCCGGTGTCGGTACAATCCGTCGCCGGGAGGGCAATGTGAGTCAGCAAGTTCACGATGTCATCGAACAGATCGAAGAGCACGCCCACGAGATGACCGTGCCGCCACAGGAGGCGGCGTCACGCGGTCGTGGGGTGCTGCTCGTGGCGCTTCTCGCGCTCGGCGCGTTTGTCTCGCTGCTCATCGCTGTGCGGCGCAACCCACGGATGGAGCGCGATGTCGTCGTCACACTGCGCATGCAGCGAATCCGCCACCCCGCCCTCTCGCGCATGCTGCACATCATCTCGTGGCCGGGGTTTCGGCCCCAGTCGTTGATCCTGCCCGGCGTCGCCACCAGTAGCGTCTGGCTGATGGGCTTCCGGCGCGATGCACGCTACATGGCCGCCGCCTGGCTGGCGTCGATGCTTTCGTTCACGACCAAGCTGCTGATCCAGCGCCCGCGTCCCGGCGGTGACGGCATCCAGGTCACAGAAGCAAAGCTGCGCGATTCGAGCTTCCCAAGCGGTCATGTTCTGCATTATGTCTGCTTCTGGGGCTTCTTCGCCTACCTGTGCTTCACGAAGATTCGTGGGCGCTGGTCGCGCTGGACACCGACAGCGGGGATCGCTTCGTTCATCAGTCTGGTCGGGCCGTCGCGCATTTACCTTGGGCACCACTGGCTGACCGACGTGTTGGCCAGCTATTCGCTCGGCACAGCATTTCTGGCGTCAATGATCGGTCTGCATCGGCGCCATGACGTCGATGCAGACCAGCAGTAGGCGATCACGCGGCTGCTAGCGCCACGGTGGCAAAGCGCCATATCGCCAGGTGTAGTAGGCGCGTCCGACGTTGCCCATTTCGATCTGCCACTCCGGCGCGTTGTCGGGCGTGAAGGTGAGCAAGCGACGCTCGAAGGCCTGCACGAGCACCCATGTCTGGACACCCGCCAGATTCGTGCGCACCCAGTACGGCTCGGTCAGCGGCAAGCCCACGCTCATCATCCAGTCGTTTGGCAACGACGCAAGGTAGTCATCAAACACAGCCGCGATGTTGTGGCCCAGCGTCGGTTCGTACGATCCATAGGTCGCTAGCTGCGCCAGATTCCCCAGATTCCAGACCGAGCCATCGGCACTCAGGACTTCGCTGATTCCGCGTCCGGCACGCGCGGGCGCTGAGCGATCCTGCTCGATCGAGGCGACGCTTCGCAGGCTGGCGTAGGTGGGGGCATCTCGGTTGTACGGCTTCTCGTCTCCGGCCAGCGGGACATCAGCCGAGCCGATGTTGATGAACAGATCATCGCCCACCTGCGCCTTGCCAAAGATCATGTCGCGGACCAGCAGACCAGCCGTCACGTGGGACGCACTATCGCCGGTCGCGTCGTTGACCTCCATGCGTGCCTTGTCGAAATAGTAGGACTGGCGGTCGCCGTTCGAGGACTCCTCGTACTGCTCGTTCTTCGCCAGCCAGGTGTCCGGCCCCCACAGCCAGGTTCGCTGGAGATCAGAGGTCGCCACCGGCCCGTCTGTCTCCCACCACAGCTGCTGCACCAGCGGATCTGCTGCGCGCAAGCCATCCGGCAACTGCTCGACCGGCACGACGACAGGCGCTGGTGTTGGCAATGGTGTCGGCGACGGAGACGGTGCTGGCGCGACCGGCGCGAATCGTGACGCGCCAGGCAGGTCGAGTTCGTCATTGCCGGTCGTCGTCGTGAAGCTCCAGTCGCGGACGAACGGCTGGCCGTTCGCTGTGCCCTCGATGTGGACATCGTAGGTCGTTCCCTGGGAGAGCGGGTTGTTTGCCGCGAGCTGGATTGTCTGACGCGTCAGCCAGCCAGACCCAATCGACGAGAACGACGGGACTGCAACGCCTCCGGTCGACATGCTGGCTTTCGTGAGTGTTAGATCACCTGCGCCGAAGTACTTCAGCGTGATCGGATAACCGACCGGGAACGACGCGCCAGGGAACGGATTCGGCGCTTCGCCCTCGAACGAGGTTCCGACACCAGTCGAACCCGCCGGTGGCCAGGCGGCCCACTCCGGGGTTGCCTGCTCATTCCATTTCTTCGTACCGAGGTCGATAATCTCAAACTTGATCTTGCCGTCGTTAACGGCTGCCAGACCAATGTCGGTATAGCGCGGATCAAGCAGCGTCAGACGGTGCCCGACGGTACCGATGAACCACTTTGTTGACCAGACCATCGAGCCGGAGATTCCTGCGTTTTCGTTGGCCCAGCCGTCGTACCCGGCGGCCTCAACGCGCTCCTGGAAGCTCTCGCCGGTGAAGCCGGGCCGCCCAACGGTTTCGTAGTGCAGACCCATGCCGGCCAACGACGGGTCGCCGAAGTTCTGCCGGTAATACTCGACATGCGCCTCGGCGGCTTTTTGCAACGCAGGGTCGATCGTCAGTGGTGCGACGCCGAGCCAGCTGCGCCAGGTGTTGATCAGCGCGAGCGACTCGACAATCTGAGGGTCATTCTCCTGTGCGGCGCGAGTCGGTGCTGCTGCCAGGACAAGCCCGAGCAAAAGTACGGCGGTGGCAGCGATTGACAGCGCACGCCCGGGAGTGGCAAATGTATGCGTACGTTCGCACATAAACATCCCCATTCCGTCTTCCCATGGCGGCGAATCATAACCTATTCGGACATGACTTTGCCGTTTCGAATGCATCACGATTTGCAGCAGATCACCTATCATGCAGCAATCGTTCGCTCTCAAACGACTGGAGAACCGCAGATGGCCCACCCAACCGACAACCGACACCCCGATCCTGCAAGCGACGCGGGACGCCACCCGGGCGGCTTCTGGGTGCAGCCCGAAGAGGCCGAAGGTTCCCCGAGGTTCGCCGCGTATTACTACTCGGTCGAAGCGTTGCCGAAGATCCAGCCCGCGCCGGGCGTCGAGATGAGCATGATGGTCGGCGGGGCAATGATGGCGAACTGGGTGCGCATCGAGCCCAACGCCGGCATTCCCATGCACAGCCACCCGCACGAGCAGCTCGGTCTGGTGCTCGAGGGCGAGATCGAAATGAGCATCGACGGCGATACGCGCATCTGCCGCCCCGGCGATGCGTACACCATTCCGGGCGAGATTCCGCATAGCGGCAAGGCCGGACCAAATGGGTGCCTCGTGCTGGATCTGTTCAGTCCACCACGCGAGGATTACATCGCTCAGGTATCGAAGCAGGGCTAGCGCCAACGGGCAGTCCGGTTTAGCATGTTATGGTGATAGCGTGATGCCGGTCGGGGGCCGGTCGCGCAGTTCCGTAAACATGCCAGCACAGGGAGAGAGCCGTGGGCCAGCTCATTGTCGGCAGACCCGCTCCGCGACAATTCGTTGCCGTCTCTGCACCACTCGCGTTGACATCTGCCATTTCACTCGCGTTCCGCGCCGGATACGCGGTCGATCAGGAAGACTCCGCACTCGATCCGTGGCTCGTTGATGCCTGGCGCGGGTTGGATGAAGACCTGCGGCACGACCTCGACCTGCTCCTTGGTTTTTCTGGTCGCCTGCTCTACTACGTCGAGGAAATGCTGTTCGCGTTTGATGCGCTCGCCCCCGAGCAACTGAACGCCTCGTTTGACGATTACCTGTCTTTTCTCCGCAACCTGCCCGCGCAGCGCTTCAAGGACATGGCGGCGCGCAGCGTCGTCCGCGTCTATCGCGACCGCGGCCTCGCTGAGGAGCCGCCCGCGGACGATGACCCGCACGACTGGCGTATGTTTTTGCGACCTGCCATCACCCGCGCCAACATAGACGAGGCCGTATCGCTGGTCATATCACCGGGGCAGTTGAAGCTGCGAACGCTGGCCCTGCTTGAAGGCTTCTGGCGCGATGTGTTTGCGGACGAATATCGCGCCACCTTGCCCGACCTGCGCCGGGTCGTCCGCGTTGCGCAGACCCTGACGCATGGTAGTTCCGCGCAGCAGACGTTTGCAGAATTGACTGGGCACCGACTACCGGATGAAATCAGCAGCCGGCTGCGGGACGTCGATCAAGTGATTTTCAGTCCTTCGACCCGCCTCGGCCAGTTCATCCAGTACGTCCTATATCCACCAGTACTCATCCTGTATTTCAATCCAGCGACAGTGATCGAGCGGCGCTCCGGCCAGGTCCGCATGCCGGTTGATGACGAGGCGCTCTCAACGACGCAACTGCTCGAAGGCTTCCGCGCGCTGTCCGATCCGTCGCGCATGCGGATCGTCGAGATGCTGCGTGATGGCGAACTCTATGCGCAAGAGATTGTGGCCCAGTTGGGCATCAGCCAGTCCGCCGTGTCGCGCCACCTCAGCACACTCGAATCGGCCGACCTGGTGACTGTCCGCCCGACGAACGGCATGAAGTACTACGCAATCTACCGTGAACGGCTGAACGCATTGGCGGCGCGGCTCGTGTCTCTTGCCGACAGTGCGCAAGGCTGATCCGCCAGACCCGCCCGAGGGGGAGACCAGATGACATCAGAGAACGCAACGCGCTGGCTAACGCCGGACATTGGCCTGATCGATCTGTATTTTCAGGACACGCCTCATGTCATCGGCGCATATCTGCTGCCGACCGACGACGGCCTGGCCCTGATCGAGTGCGGCCCGTCGACGACATTAGGTGCGCTGGAGGCTGGCGTTCAGGCACTGGGTCACGATCTGGCGGATGTCCGACATCTGCTGGTGACGCACATTCATCTGGATCACGCCGGGGCGGCTGGCGTGTTGCTGGATCGTCTGCCGAACGCGCGGCTATACGTCCACGAAATCGGCGCGCCGCACATGGTTGATCCCGCGAACCTGGTGCGCAGCGCAACCCGCATCTACACCGATCGAATGGATCTGCTCTGGGGCGAAATCCGGCCAGTTGATGCCAACCGGCTGCAGGTCGTCGCCGATAACGACGTGTTGACGCTCGGCGGTCGATCGCTGACCGCGCTGTACACGCCCGGCCACGCTTCGCATCACCTCGCATTTCATGATGCCACCAACAATTTCGTCTTCAGCGGCGATGTCGCCGGGGTTCGCATTCCGCCGGCAACAGAAGTCTGGCCGCCAACTCCGCCGCCGGACATCACGATCGAGGGCTGGCACACCAGCATCGACCGGCTGCGCGAGGTCGCGCCGGATCAGCTGCTGCTGACGCACTTCGGGCCGTGGAGCGATGTCGCGTCGCACCTTGACCAACTCAAAGCCAGACTCGATGAGTGGGTAGTGCTGGTCGAAGGCTGGGTGAAGGACGGACTCGACCGCGATGCGCTGATCGCGAAGCTGGCCGATACCGTGCACACCGAAATGGTGCAGCATGGCAGCGAAAACCTCGAAGCGATGTTTGAGCTGACGACACCGCACTGGATGTCGATCGACGGTCTCGTACGCTACCTGCGAAAGTCCGGCCGCATCAGCTCCGACTAGCCGTGTCGAGAGCAGGCCAGCAGGTGCCCTGCTTCAGGATCGCTGACGACGGATACCAGCGTTCGCGGATGTTTCCCACGAGATACAGCGAGCCGGTCACGATCACAAGGTCGTCATCGTGTGCACGCCCCAGCGCCGCACTGATGGCAGCCTGCGGATCGGGGATGACGAGCGTTTCGACATCACCGGGCGCTTCGGCGGCGATCTCGTCGGCGTCCATCGCCGGCTTGGCCAGCACCTGCGGCATAGATGCGATAACGAGATCGGCCAGAGGCGCGAGCGCGCCGATCATCTCGCGGTGCGACTTTGACTCCAGCGCGCCGAACACGACGATCTTGCGCCGCCCCGGGTAGATCAACTGCAGGTTGTGGACGAGTGACGCCACCTTGTCCGGGTTGTGCGCGCCATCCAGCAATACGAGCGGATTCTGCTGCACAACCTCCATGCGACCCGGGAAGCGCGCATCGGCAAGTCCACTCCGGATTGCGTCCATTGTGAGCCGGTCACCCGCAAATTTGCGAGCGATCTCGACAGCCATCGCTCCGTTGCTCGCCTGAAACTCGCCCGGCAGCTCCACTCGCAGCCGCTCACCACTCGCAGCGTCAACGAAGGACGTGCCGGTTGATTCAGTGCGCACGTCGCTGTAACGCTCGCCGTTGCGAATATGAACAAGCTCAACGCCGACGACGCGCGCCTCTTCTTCGATCACAGCCAGCGATTCAGGATCGGTGACGCCGGTGACGGCAGTTGAACCGGGCTTGATGATGCCGGCCTTGTGCCAGGCGATCTCCGGCAGTGTCGATCCGAGCGTCACTGTGTGGTCCAGCCCGACGCTGGTGATCGCGGCGACATCCGGCTCAATCACGTTCGTCACGTCGAATCTGCCGCCCGCGCCAACTTCGATGACACCGACATCCACGTGCTCTTCAGCGAAGTAGCGCAGCACCATCGCGACCCAGAATTCACCGTAGTTCGGTCGCTCGTGCCCGTCAGCAACCCATGCCTCGATGCTCTGACGCATGTCATCGACAAGGCGTTCGTAACGATGCGGCGCAATGAGTTGCCCGTTGATCTGCAGCTTCTCGGTCGCAACCTGCAAATAGGGCGAGACGTGCGTCCCGACGCGATACCCAGCGGCGGACAGGATTGATGATGTCAGCGTCGTCGTCGAACCTTTGCCGGATGTCCCGGTGATGTGGATCGTTCGGTAGGTACGCTGCGGATTCCCGAGGTACTCCAGAAACGCGCGCAGTCGCGCCAGCCGCGCAACAGCTCGCGCCCGGATCTCGGCAGGTGGCGTGCCGGGCGGTGGCGATGGCGGACCGAAGATCAAACCGTTGACGTACTGTTCGGCACGCGCATATGCCGCAGCAGCGTCATCCACCGCCGCAACCGCCTGCGATACGTCCCGAGAATCGTCGTTCACGCCCACTCCACCATCTCACTCATTCTGCCGGCCTCTTTGCTGATTGTACTGGCGTTCCAGCCATTCAGACGGTCCAGACCGTATACTTACTCTGCACACGAGCAAAGGAGCTCGCGATGTCTTCTACACCACGACGTCAAGCTACAAGCCAGCATCGACGCAACGTTGCCCGCAGTATGATCGGGGCAGTCGCTGCCATGCTCGGGCTCCTCATTCTTCTGGCCTCTCCTGCCGCTGCTGACTCGCAGACGCGCGTCGGAAAGTTGCGCATCGACGGAACAATCACGCCGGTCATGGCGACCTACGTCGGACGTGGCATCGATCGTGCCGCCGAGCGCGGCGATCACGCGATCATCATCGAGATGAACACGCCAGGCGGGCTCTCGTCAGCCATGGACGATATTGTCAGCGACATTCTGAACGCACCTATTCCCGTGATCGTCTGGGTCGCGCCGGACGGAGCGCGAGCGGCGTCAGCTGGTGTCTACATCACCTATGCCGCGCACGTCGCCGCGATGGCGCCGGCGACCAACATCGGTTCGGCGACGCCGGTGCAGATCGGCGACGACGGTCAGGTCAGCGACACGCCGACGGCAATGGAGCGCAAGATCGTCAACGACGCAGTCGCCAAGATCCGTTCGCTCGCCGAGCTTCGCGGACGTAACGGTGACTGGGCGGAAGACTCCGTCCGCGAGGCGGCGAACGTCCGCGCCAGTGAGGCAGTCGAGCTCGGCGTCGTCGATTTCATTGCTGCGACGCAGGACGAGCTCCTTCAACAGGCTGACGGCATGACGGTCGCCGTCGCCGGACAGCAGGTCACACTCACGACCGCCGATGCACAGGTCGCGACGATCGACATGTCGTTCTTCGAGCGGCTGCTCCAGGTACTGACCGATCCGAATATCGCCTACATCCTGCTGAGCCTCGGATCACTGGCGATCATCTTCGAGATCGCCAATCCGGGTGGCATTGGTCCGGGAGCAATCGGCGTCATCCTGCTGCTGGGCGGCTTCTACGGCCTCGGCACGATCAACTCGAACTGGGCCGGACTGGCCTTGATGGTCCTCGCCTTCGTGTTGTTTGCACTTGACGTCTTCCTGACGACGCACGGCGTGCTGACGATAAGCGGTGTTGCTGCGTTCCTGTTCGGCTCGTTGCTGCTCTCCAACACGCGCAACCCCGACGTGCTGAACGTGTCGCGCAACGTGATCTTCGCGATGACGGCAATGGTTACGCTCTTCTTCGCCTTCATCGTGACGGCGGTCGTCCGAATCAGAAAGAAGCCAGCGGTGACCGGAACGCCGGCAATGGTTGGCACAGTCGGAGTTGCGCGCACCAACCTGCGCCCGACGGGCATGGTGTTCATCTTCGGCGAGCTGTGGCAGGCACGTTCGGAGTCCCCTGTCGAAAAAGGCGAATCTGTGTGCGTGGTCGCCATTGAAGGATTGGAGCTTCTCGTCGCACCGGTTGAATCAGAATCCGGCAGCACACCGCCCGTTGCACCAAGCCTGAACCCGAGCAGCTAACGCACTGCGCTGCGAGGAAACCGGCCCGACAATTGCGTGAATTCGAGTTATGTTAGGAGCAGGTCAACAATGGATACTGGCATTCTGGTCGCCGTTGGCGCGATCATCCTCTTTCTGATCATCCTTGTATCGGCCACGATCAAGGTCGTGCAGGAGTACGAGCGCGGTGTCGTCTTCCGGCTCGGACGCCTCGCCGGTGCGCGCGGCCCCGGCCTGATCCTGCTGGTGCCGTTCGTCGAGCGCATGATCCGCGTCGATCTCCGGACGTTGACGATGGACATTCCACGTCAGGAGGTCATCACGCGCGACAACGTGACGGTCAACGTGAATGCTGTCGCCTACTTCCGCGTCGTCGATGCGGGCATGGCGATGGTCAATATTGCCGACTACGTCCGCGCGACATCGCAGATCGCCCAGACGACGCTACGGTCGATCCTCGGGCAGGTTGAGCTGGATGAGCTGCTGGCAGAACGCGAAATCATCAACCAGAAATTGCAGGCCATCATCGACGAGCAGACCGAGCCATGGGGCGTCAAGGTCAGTGTCGTCGAGATTAAGGATGTCGAACTGCCCGAGTCGATGCAGCGCGCGATGGCCCGCCAGGCAGAGGCAGAGCGCGAGAAGCGCGCCAAGATCATCCACGCCGAAGGTGAAGCGCTGGCGGCCCAGCAGCTCCACAACGCTGCGTCGATCATCGCCACCGAGCCGACTGCACTCCAACTACGCTATCTGCAGACGCTCACCGAGGTTGCCTCGGAGAAGAACTCGACCATCCTGTTCCCGGTGCCGATCGATCTCATCAGCGCGTTTATGGGCCTGGCGCAGAGCGGCGGCGACGACGATCGCCCCAAGACACCACAACCGGCGGTGTCAACGACTCCTGAGGAGACTGCGTCTTGAGCCGATCAGATCTGGCCGTGTCGCGGTGGAAGGAACGACTGACGCCGATCACGGTCAATGGCCTGCGCACGTTCGTCCTCGATGAGGGTGTCGGCGATCCCGTGGTCTTCCTGCACGGCATCCCCACATCCAGCTTTCTCTGGCGAGATGTAGTGCCGGTCGTGGCACTGGAGCGTCGCTGCATCGTGCCGGACCTACTGGGATTCGGACTGGCGGATCGACCAGACACAGCCGACCTCTCCCCAGATGGACAGGCGGCATTCCTTACCGGTGTGCTGGATGCATTGGGCGCAGAGCGTGTGGCGCTCGTTGGACACGATTACGGCGCACTCGTCGCCTGCGAATTTCTGGCGCGCAGTCCGGAGCGTGTCAGCGCAATGGTCGTGACCAACACCAGCGTCTGGCTCGACGACTGGAAGTCCTCATCACTCTCGCCGCTCCGGATGATCAACGCGCCGGTTGTCGGCAAGATCGCCACTTTCGCTGCACGCCCGTTCATGCTGAAGCAGGCATTCCGCTTCTATGTCGACGAGGTGGACCGTCTTACTGACGAGGTGATGGCGGTCTACTGGCACCCGTTCACCGACGGATTCTGGAATGTGCTGCGCCGCCTCAATGAGATTGACGGTATGACGTCGGGTGAGTTCCATCGCTGGCGTGAGGCGCTCTACAACTTCCAGGGGCCGGGGCTGGTGGCGTGGGGAGCGAACGACCCAACGTTCCCGCCGAATCGCGGCGCGGAGATCGGCAAGCTCCTGCACGACAGCCGCACGGACATCTTTGAGCACGCCAACCACTTCCTCCCGGTAGACAGGCCGGACGCGCTGGGTCGCCTGATCGTCGCATTCCTGAACGGATCACTGCTGCGCTAGCGCGTCGCCGTCGGCGAAATCCGCAGACTTGCGGCCCACAAACGCATCGCCCATTCGCTGCGCCTCGCCATAGACGAGGCGCAGCGGTGCATCGGCACTGCGGGCGATCTCCAGGCAGTCGGCGTATTCCGGGGTAGCTTCGACCACCCGCTCGTGCCAGAACTTCAGCTTCAGCCGTACGTCGCCCCAACGCGTCGCGACACTCACCCAGGCCCGACCGGCGCGCGTGCGATCGATCGCCGTGGCGCGAACGCCGAAGGTGCTGCTGTTGTCGAACAGCACATCCTCAATCGCCCCGCGTCGCTCGCTGGCGATAATCGCGCTGACGATCACTGCCGGTCGTCCTCGCTTCATCACAATCGGCGTCAGATAGGCATCGAGCGCTCCAGCGGCAAACAACCGCTCCAGGAGCAGCTCGTAGAACTCCGGGTTCATGTCGTCGATATTGGCTTCGATCAGCAGCTCAGTGTCCAGCCCCGGCGCAGCATCTCCGGTCTCGTCCGTAACCATCTCGCCGAGCCAGATCCGCAGCGCATTGGGCCACGGCAACTCGCGTTGGCCGAATCCGTAACCAACTGCGGTCGATCGGAAGGCGGGGCGCTCAAACTCAGCCAACGTGGTCAGAATTGTCGCGCCGGTCGGCGTTAGCAGCTCGGCCTGCACGTCGGCATCAATCGACGGCGCGCCTGACCGAGCCAGCAACGCTGCCGTGGCCGGTGCGGGAATGGGGATCGTCCCGTGCTGAGATTGCGCGAAGCCGCGACCCAATGCCGGTGGCCCGGAGTACACGCGCTCGATACCCATCAGGTGCAACGCAGCGGCAGTACCGACGATGTCAACGATCGCGTCGACACCGCCAACCTCGTGGAAGTGGACGCGGTCAACGGACGTGCCGTGAATCTGCGCTTCGACTTCGGCTAGCGAGCGGAACATGGCGAGCGCGGCAGCACGCACCGGATCCGGCAAGTCAGCCCGCACTAACAGATCGCGAATGGCACTCCAGTCACGCGGCTCGGGGTCGCCTTCCACGATCACCCGCACGCGGGTACCGTGAATGCCATGCTGTGATGCGCCTTCGGATCGCAGCTCCCAACCAGGCAGCCGGAGGCCACGCAGCACTTCATTTAGGTCGCCGATTGACAGCCCGGCGTCGAGAAACGCGCCGAGCACCATATCGCCGCTGGCACCTGAATATGGATCGAACCAGACGATGCGCACGTGATCTCCCCTCCCCGATCAGGCCATACCCGGTCAGGTTAGAGGATACTCGTCAACAGGTCAGGTGAAACTATGTCTGTGGGATGTCCGTTCCGGCGGCTGCCCGGCGACGCGCGGCATGCTCAACGTGGAGCTGTCCGCACGCCGCTGCAATCTCGACGCCGCGCGAATAGCGAACAGTCGCCGGAATGCCGGCCTGGCTGAGGATGCCTGCGAAGTGGTTGATCACGTCTTCGGCGGGGCGCTCGTAGGGATACGCGGGCGTCGGGTTGTACGGGATCAGGTTGACGTGGCAACGCAGATTCCGCAGTTGGCGCGCAAGCTGCCGCGCGTCCTCGTCGCGGGTGTTGACCCCGTTCAGCATCGCGTACTCGAACGACACTCGGCGTCCAGTTGTGCCGATGTAGCGTCGCACCGCTCCGATGAGATCGGCCAACGGCCAGCGGCGATTGAGCGGCACCAGCTCCGAACGCAACTCGTCATTGCCGGCGTGGATCGAGATCGCCAGATTAACCTGGTATGGCTCGTCAGCCAGCTTCTCGATAAATGGGACAACACCAGAGGTCGAGATCGTGATCCGGCGTGCGCCGAAGCCCAGCCCGACCGGATCGTGGATGATGGCGATCATCTTCATGACGTTGTCGTAGTTGTGGAACGGCTCGCCCATGCCCATCATCACGAGGTTGGTCAGTGGTCGCCCCTTCTCGGCAGCGCGGCGAGCCATATCGACGACCTGCGCGACCATCTCGCCAGCGCTGAGGTTGCGCTGCAAGCCCATCAGTCCGGTCGCGCAGAATGAGCAACCAACCGCGCATCCAACCTGACACGAGACGCACACCGTCGCGCGATCGGGATAGAACATCAGCACCGTTTCGAGCGTCTGCCCATCGGCGGTCTGATAAAGCACCTTGAGCGTTTCGCCGTCGTCAGTCCACCACTCCTGCAGGGGAGTCAGCGCCGCAAACGGCAGATCCTCGTTCAGCCGCTCACGTAGTGCTTTCGGCAGAACCGTGACTGCGTCGTAGCTCGTGACATGCTGCCGGTATACCCACGAGAACAGTTGCCGGGCACGGTATGCCGGCGCACCCCGTTCGGTGAACCACGCCTCCAGTTCATCAAGCTGAAACTCGTAGACATTCGACGGCACGAACCGCCCATTTCGGGCGACTGGCCGCATCACTAACTGTGGTTCCGGGGTGGTCTGTTCGATGCTCTTCATTCTGGAAATGATACCAGTCGTCGCAACGCTTATGTCGACTGCGAATACATAATAGTCCGTTGCGACAGCACGAGGGACGGGCCCGTCACTTCGTTCAGGATCACAGAGGATTGGGCTGGAGCGTGGTGACAGTCGTCCGTGTCGGGCGGGTGGGAGATCTTTCGGTTGCGACCTCAAGATGACAGGACGAAGGGTTTGCTTCCAAGCCAGCAGTTCGTCGGTGCCAGCAATGGCGAGTAGTCGGATCCGATAGCCACCTCCTTGTCCTGTCATCTTGGTCGCAACCGAAGATCTCCACCCGCCCGCCTCAGTCCAATGCCGGAAAGAATTCGCGCGTGTGCGATCAAGACAACCTGCGCTGATCACCCGCTGGAGTTGACAGCCCAGCACGTGGCGGGTATTGAGCACCAACATGAAGTCTGGCTTGGGCAGCGCGCCTGAGCACAGGACAGTCGATGGAATTGAGATACGAGGGAGCGCCAGTGGCAACTGACTGGAGCGCGGTCGACGAGCTGGTTGGGACTATCGAATCTGCGTCCGGGGGGACGGTCGGCATCGCCGTCATCGGGCCGAATGGCGAGCGTTGGAGCCACAACGGCGACCGGCAGTTCCGCGCCGCCAGCACGATGAAGATCCCGCTGATGATCGAGATTTTCCGCCAGATCGATCGCGGCGAACGCACGCTCAACGATCCGTACACGCTCACGGCTGACGACAAAGCGATTGGCAGTGGTGTGCTGCTGCACTTGCATGACGGCATCGGAATCACGCTCAACGACATCATCTACCTGATGATCTCGATCAGCGACAACACTGCGACCAACATCCTGATTGATATGGCCGGGATGGACGAGGTCAATGCTCTCATGCGTGAGCTTGAGATGCCGAACTCAACACTCGGGCGCAAGATGAAGGGCCGCCCCGCCGTCGCCGGTGAGCAGGAGAACTTCGCCACACCCGACGATTACGCGAACGTTGTTGCGTCATTGTTCGATGGCACCGCAGCATCGCCGACCAGTTGCGATGCGATGATCGAAATGTTGACGCGCCAGCAGAACCCGCGCCGTATCCCGCGCTACCTGCCAGAGAGCGACGACATACGCTGGGGCACGAAGACCGGCAGCATTAAGGGCGTCACCAACGACGTCGGTTTTGTCGAGACACCGGCCGGTCGGACGATCGTCGCCGCGTTCTGCGAGGACTTCCCGGACCAGCATGATGGCGAGTTCGCGATCGGCGAGCTCAGCCGCGCGGCGATGAACGCGTGTGGCACGTGGCCGGCTGGCGACGCGTCCGGATCATGACGGGCAGTTCCCGGCCTCGAAGGCATTGAGCGAGCGCTCGGTGAGTGTCCAGCGCCAGGTGCCGTCCAGCTTGACCACGTCGTAGAACGCCTCTCGGTCGTTCTCGCCCTGAGTGAAGCGGACCTTGACTTCGCGTGCTTCGACCTCACCGAGCCACGGAATGTCCTTACTGACCTCACTGGACTTGAGGATCTTGAGGTTCTCAATCGATGGATCGTTCTTCGCTTCGCCATCAACACCGCAGCGGATGAAGAGATCCTTGGGGACCACGCGCTGCTGGGCGGGGTGCAGCGAGCCCCAGGCACCGGCGTAATCGCTGATGGACAACGAGGTCACGATGTCCTTGACCGCATCGCCAGCGCCATCGTCGCCTCCGCCACAGCCCGACAGGACAATCGCGACAAGGACGACGAGCAATAGCATTCTTCTCACGGACGAACTCCCCATCAACGCTGTCAAACAAGAGGGCAATTGCCACCGGCGTGACCTGACCGCTCATGCGCGATTGTTCCATACAGACGGAGTGAAGCGACCCGCTGCAAAGCGGTCAAGGTTGTGATACGTTACACAGCAGCGCGCCGGTGCGTGGGCGCGCGGGTGGGTGGACGAATCCGAGGTATGAAAAGCATGTCCGAGATCCGGGAGATGGTCGATACGACGTCCCGTTCCAGGGGCGGTCGATGGCGGACACTGGTCCTAGCGGTCGTAGCGTTGCTTGCAGTTGCTGCAATCACCGCAGCATGCGCAGGTGGCGACGATAGTGGCACGTCGATGGAGACGCTGGCGACGATGGAGGCACGCAACAGTGCCGGCCCGACCACGGCCCCGTCGGATGGCTCACCGGAGGCACCTCCTGAGGAGAGCAGCCCGGTCGTACTTCCTGACGGCAACGCTGACAATGGCAAGGCCCTCGCCACAAGCATGGGGTGCGTTGCCTGCCACTCAGTGGATGGCTCCAAGATGACCGGTCCGACCTGGCAAGGTCTGTATGGCCACGAGGTCACGCTGGACGACGGCTCGACAGTGACCGCCGACGTTACCTACCTGCACGATGCCATCATGAGCCCGAACAAGCAGGTCGTGGACGGTTACTCGCCGATCATGCCGGACTTCTCAGCGCAGCTCGACGACCAGAAGGTCGCCGACATCATCGCCTACATTCAGTCGCTGCAATAGCCCGACAGATCATCACTGACTACGAAGCGGGGCGCTATTTCTGTGCCCCGCTTTTTCATGGCTCAGGTGTGAAGTTCACAGGATGCCCGGCGAAGTGGCATTCGCGATGAAACTGATCGAATTGTTCGCCGCGATAGGCGCACAGGTCGCAGTGGCTGCGTCCAAACAACTGATCGAACAACTGCACATCCATTGAGGTCAGCGGCTTGCTCACCGCCAGCCGCTTGTATTCCGCCAACACCAGATCGCGCATCGACTCTGACAGCACTGCAGGGTAGACGAGCGTATGCGCTTCTCCACTTTTCCGATCGCGATAGGTGATCGAACGCTCGCCGCCATTGACGCGGTCAGCCACGATGTCGAGCAGCTTCCAGTCCACTGCTGCCGACGCCGAGAGGTATTGCAGTAGTCGGGCTTTGTCGATCGTCTCCGTCGCCAGCTTGTCCAGCAGCGGCATGACCCGCCGAACTACGTCGCGTGTGGCCTGGTATGTCATTGCGCGATCCACCCCTCTTCACAAGCTGACGAATCTGCAGGATGGACGATCCGGAGCCAACAAGTACGCTCTTCAGGGTTGCTGGACGTTGCAAGATCGACCGTTCCTGAACCATACTCCGCAATTGATGATCGTGGAAACGAATATGGCACCATTTCCGCAACCAGTCCTTGAACTGGCCGAACTGCTCGGAGCACACCTCCGGCAACGCGGCTGGACGTGTGCGACCGCCGAATCGTGTACCGGCGGCGGCATCGGGTACGCCATCACATCGATCGCCGGTTCGTCGGACTACTTCATGGGCGGGATCATTTCGTACTCCAACGCTGCCAAGGCGCAACTGCTGGGAGTGCGGCAGCAGACCTTGGAGCAGGTCGGAGCGGTCAGCGCCGAATGTGCTGCCGAAATGGCAACCGGCGTCCGTGGCGCAGTCGGCGTCGATCTGGGTATCGCCAGCACAGGCATAGCCGGGCCGGGCGGCGCAACCGCCCGCAAACCTGTTGGCCTCGTCTACATCGCCGTGAGCTGGCCTGATGGCGTTGAGGTACGCGAGCTGAACCTGTCAGGAACCCGGGCAGAGATTATGCAATTGTCGATACATGAGGCGCTGGCGCTGGCGTCGCGCATATTGGGGAATACATCACCCAGCTAGAGGGAACAGGAACCGGAGTGACCGTAGCGACCACCAGCCCACGCAACGAGACCACAGATTTCTACCGCAAGACGACGCTACCGAATGGCGTCCGGATCGTGACCAGCCCGATGGACCATGTCCACTCGGCCACGATCGTCTTCAACTACAACGTCGGCTCGCGCTGGGAGGCAGAGTCACAGGCCGGTATCTCACACGTCCTGGAGCACATGCTGTTCAAGGGCACCGAGCGACGGCCAGACCCGGCCACGATCTCGGAAGAGATCGAAGGGGTCGGCGGCATCCTCAACGCAGCGACTGGGCGCGAAAGCACGAACTATTGGGCGAAGGTGCCCGCCGGTCGCCTTGATCTGGCGTTTGATGTTCTCGCCGACATCCTTCGAAACTCAACGTTTCCCGACGATGAGCTCGAAAAGGAGCGCCTCGTCATCTTCGAGGAGATCCGTGGGATCGTCGACACGCCGGACGATCTTGTCCACGACGTGATCGACGAGGTGATCTGGGACAACCAGCCGGTTGGCCGCTCGATCATCGGCACTGAAGAGACTGTTGGATCGGTCCGCTCCGATGACCTGCGCGCCTACCTCGACACGTTCTATCGCCCGGAGCGCCTCGTTATCGCTGTTGCCGGTAAGGTGGACCACGATCATGTCGTTGAGCTCGCCGACCGTTGCTTTGGCGATATGTCGGCCTCGGCACCGATTGAGCTCCTGCCGTCCGTCTTTCAACACACCGCGCCAGCCATTCGCGTCGTGAATCGCCCGACCGAGCAAGCGCATCTCTGCATCGGCCACCCGGCCCTGCCCTACACCGACGAGCGGCGCTACTCGCAGGGCATGATCGACGCAATCCTCTCCAGCGGCATGAGCTCGCGGCTGTTCCAGGAGATCCGTGAGCGGCGCGGGCTGGTCTATTCCGTCTTCGGTTACTTCCGCCAATACGCTGACGTCGGCCAGGGCGTCGTCTACGCCGGCACCGATCTGCAGCGTATCGACGAGACGATCGACGCGATTCTCGTTGAGCTGAACAAGATCCGAACGACCGCGGTTTCGGAAGAAGAGCTGCGCCGAACGAAGGATCTGCGTAAAGGTCGCTTGCTCATGGGCCTCGAAGACTCACGCTCAGTGGCAGGCTGGATCGGCTCGCAGGAGCTGACCTTCGGCGAGATCCTGACACCGGAGGAAGTCATGGAGCGCATCGAGGCGGTGGATGCCGAATCGATGCTGGAGCTCGCCCGCGACCTGATTCGCGGAGAGGCGCTGTCGCTGGCGATTGTCGGGCCGTACGATGATGAGCAACATTTCCGCGACCGACTCAAGTTCTGATCGGTGACTGGCGGGTAGATGAACGCGACTGAGCAGGCCGACATTCTCATCGTCGAAGATGACCGGGCCATCGCCTCGGCGGTTCGTCGTGGGCTCGCATTCGAGGGCTACAAGGTGACGGTCGCAGAGTCCGGCGGTCAGGCGCTGAATCTGGCACGAGACAACATGCCTGACCTGGTCGTGCTCGACATCATGATCCCCGGAATCGACGGGCTCGAAGTCTGTCGTCGCCTACGAGCCGCTGGCGAAGAAGTCCCCATCCTGATGCTGACCGCGCGCGATGAAGTCGCCGACCGGGTCGCCGGACTCGACGCTGGTGCCGATGACTACCTCGTCAAGCCGTTCGCCTTCGAGGAGTTGGTCGCGCGCATCCGGGCACTGCTGCGCAGGCGCGACCGACGCGAGGAGGAATCGCTCAGTCTGGGTGGCGAGATCCTGCGCTACGGCGATCTCTCGCTCGACACGACGACCCGCTTTGCCCACCGCGGCCAGCGCCGGATCGATCTGACGACGCGCGAATTTGATCTGCTGATGCTCTTCCTGCGCCACCCGAATCAGGTTCTGCCGCGCGATGTGATCATGGAGCGCGTGTGGGGCTACGACTTCCCCGGCGAGTCGAACGTGCTGGAAGTCTATGTGAAGAATCTGCGACGCCTGCTTGAGGCGGACGGCGAGAGTCGCCTGCTGCAAACTGTTCGCGGGGCGGGGTACGTCCTGCGACGAGACTAGCCTACGGAACGAGCATCATGCCCATTCGCCTCCGCATCGTTCTTGCAACCGCAATGCTCATCGCCGTTTCGCTGCTCATCCTCGGCGGCGGCGTCTATGTCACGATGTCCCGCCATCTGCACAGCAGCCTCGACGATCGGCTGAAGTCCGTCTATCGGAGCTATCAGAGTAATCTTCAAGAGCAGCCGGACGCGTGGTACCTTCCAGGTACCCCCTACATTGTCATCCCCCCGGATCTCGACCCAAATACATTTGCATCATCCGGTCTGTATATTCAGATCCTTGATGTCAACGGCATCGTCCAAGACCGCTCCACCAACCTCGGAACGAATGTGATCCAGATTCAGGGCGATGCGTTCCAGCGCAATGTCCGCGGAGAAACCGTCCGCTACACACTCTCGACCGACAGCGGGCGCTTGCGAGTTCTGTCCGGCCCGCTGTACAACCCATCCCGCAACGAGACGTCAGTCATCCAGATTGCTGAGCCGCTCGCGCCGGTCGAGCGCACGCTCGGCGCACTGCAACAAACGCTGCTGATCGGCTCCGCACTGGCAATCCTGCTGCTCGCTGCCGGTGCCTGGGTCATCAGCGAAGGTGCGCTCAGTCCGCTCTCGCGCATGAGCCACACAGCTCGCGCGATCGGCAACACGCGTGACCTGTCGCAACGGATCGATCCACCGAAGACGCACGACGAGCTGCAATTGCTGGCCGAGACGTTCAATGACATGCTGGCGCGTCTGGAAGAGACGTTCAACGCCCAGCGCCGATTCGTGGCTGATGCATCGCATGAACTCCGTACGCCACTGACGGCACTACGAGCCAACAGCGAGATCATGTTGCGGCAGATCGACAGCGGCATTCTCGACAGCGACGATCTCCGCGAAGGCCTGACGGACGTGCGTGACGAGGTCGATCGCATGACGCGCCTCGTCCAGCACCTGCTCACCCTCGCTCGCGCCGATGTTGGCTGGCGTCCGGAGATGGAACCAGTCGATCTGATCGAAATCGTCCGAGACGCAGGACGATTCGCCACTCCGCTGGCGCACGGTCGCTCGTTCGAGATCTCGCTGCCGTATGCCGAGGACGGCAGCGAACCGCAGATCATCGTCGATGGCAACCCCGACCAGCTCCGGCAACTCATCCTCATCCTGCTGGATAACGCGTTCAACTACTCAACCGAGGATGGTGACGTGTCGCTGGCGCTGGATTGCGACGGCGACGAGGCAATCATCGCTGTAGCTGACTCGGGCCCTGGCATCAGTGAGGAACACCTGCAGCGCATCTTTGAACGCTTCTATCGCGCCGAAGCCGCACGATCTCGTGGATATGGCGGGGCGGGTCTTGGCTTGTCTATCGCGCGCTGGATCGTCTCAATCCACCACGGCCAGATCGACGTCGAAAGCGAAATCGATGACGGCACCATCTTCCGCATTCGCCTGCCGCGAACAACCACGTCAGAACCTCCGATTGAAGTAGCGGCACTCCACGACCCGGTGCTGACCTGATCGGTCACGCTTCACACCGTCCGCAGTACTTTCGGGACGATATCCCGGTCAAACCAGGGACACCTGCCCCTGTTTGTCGAAAGCCGTGCAACCTACGCTGCATACATCAGGCGTAGCTGCACCTGCATGGTGGTCCGAATCAAACGCCCGACGACGCCCGTGAGTCTCGACGTCGTCGAGAAAGGGGTAACCGCATGTCATCCTCGATCCTCGCGTCCACAACCGCACGTCGGCCATCGACGGTGACCGCAGCGATTGTGCTGCTGGTTATTGCCGGAGTTGGTGGATTCCTTGCCTCACTGTTCGTCTACGATGACTTTGGGGCCGGGTTCCTCGTCGTCGCCGGAGTCATGGCAATCGTTCGCCTGATAGCAGCGACCGGCATGCTGAATCACCACCGCTGGGGGTACATCATCGGTGCCGTCATCACGGTTCTTGATGTGTTGTTGACGGTTCCGCTGTTCTTCGATGATCCGTCAACCAGCCTACAAGTCATTGGAGCGATCGCATTGGTGATCAATGCCGTGACACTTGTTCTGCTGGCCCTACCTGCCTCACGTCGCAACTTCGCCACAGCGTAAGGCGAGCAGAACGAACAGCCGCCCAATGACTCACGTCATCGGGCGGCTGTTCGCATCATCGTTCCTGCCGTGGGCTCTCCGCCGTAGAATGTTGTTGGCCAGCGGAAAAGTGTGCAAGCGATGACCGTCGTCGACCAGCCTCTGTCTCAGGCCCTCCACACGCAGCGCATCGACAGCCGCGCAGCGCTGCAACTCTCTGGTGTGCCGCTCCTGGCAGCACGCGGTATCTGCGTTGTTCTGGCTATCGCTGCGATCTGGTTAAGCGTTCTACGAAGTCTGACCTTGTTCCACGACAATCGCGGCAGTTGGCTGAACACGTTCTTCAACCACGTCCAGGTACAGCAGGCACTCGACGACAAACGCGTCTACGCTGCCCTCACTGCCTTGGCGGTCCTGTTCGTCATGCGGCTCATCGTCCTGCTTCTGTGTGCGGCAATGATCGTGCGACGTTGTCGCGAACTGATCGCGTTTGTCGTAGCCGCGCTGCTGATCAGTGCCGCCGGAGCAGACTATCCACCCAACTACTTCGCAATGCTCGACACTCATCCCGCACACGCATACATCGGCCTCGCAATAGACCTCTGCTTCATGTTCACACTCGTAACACTGTTCTACATTTTTCCAGATGGTCGCTTCGTCCCAGGCTGGACAACCGTGCCGAGTGCGTTATGGCTTGGTGTGCTCATCTGGACCTTCTTTATCACCAAATCGCTGGAAGGCACAAGCCCGCTTGTCGCTCTCGCTCCACCGATCATCCTGATTCCGACCGCAATCGGCGCCCAATCCCATCGCTATCGGCGGATGGCGAGCCTCGTTGAGAGGCAACAGATCAAGTGGTTTCTCGGGAGTCTGGGAATCTTTTTGTTCGTCTTCATTTCGGGGAACATGATGCTGGGCATCGTTGGGGGCTTTGATGCGGATGCGTCCAGCGCGACTGTCCAGCGCAGCTGGCTCCTGTTCGAAATCGTTGCGACCGCCGCGACTCTGTGTGTCCCGATCGGCGTTGTGATCGCCGTCCTGAGGTTCCGGTTGTTCACGATTGATGTCATTCTGAACCGGGCACTGATTTATGGTGGACTGAGCGTCGCGATCGTTGGACTGTACGCTGGCATCGTCGGCTACCTTGGAACACTGTTTCGCAGTGGTGGCAATCTCGCCATATCTCTGGTCGCGACAACAATCGTCGCGCTGGCCTTTCAACCAATTCGAAACCGACTACAGCTCGGCGCGAACCGCTTGTTGTACGGCAGGCGCGATGATCCCTACGCCGTTCTGGTTCAGCTTGGGCAGCGTCTTGGAGAAACGTTGGCCCCAGAAACGATCCTCCCAACGATTGCCGAAACGGTTCGCGAAGCACTGCGCCTGCCCTACGCTGCCGTTGCCCTGGATCGAGACGGGCAACTGGTCACGGTATCCTCCGCTGGGACGCCGGCTCCGATCGCGATGAACTTGCCACTTATGTATCAACACGAACGTGTCGGCGCGCTCCTGCTTGCTCCGCGTGTTGCCAGCACCGCATTTGATTCGACCGATCTTCGATTGCTGAACGATCTGGCTCACCAGTCCGGTGTGGCAGTGTATGCGGTTCGGCTGAATGCTGAGCTCCAGCGTGCTCGCGAGCGGCTTGTCACAACACGTGAAGAAGAGCGGCGGAGGCTCCGACGAGATCTGCACGACGGGTTGGGGCCGACGCTCGGAGGGCTAGCCCTGAAGCTCGACGTTGCGGAAACACTGATAGAACACGATCCGGTCAAGGCACAAGACCTGGTACGCAGCCTCCGAGAGCAAGTCCAAGAGGCAACGGTGGAAATTCGCCGCCTTGTGTATCTACTTCGCCCACCCGCAATCGACGATCTGGGGCTGATTGGAGCATTACGTACAGAACTCGCGCGCTACGACGACGCGACGATGTCGATCGAGCTCATTGCGCCAACTGATCTTCCAGCGCTACCGGCAGCGGTTGAGGTCGCGGCATATCGCATCGTGCAGGAGGCCGTGACGAATGCGGTCCGTCATGCAGAAGCGACGCATTGTCACGTCCGGATTGGCGTAGACGAGGCAGCGCTGTATCTGATAATCACTGACAACGGCTGCGGATTGTCAAACCCGGGGGGCCGGAATGGTGTCGGTCTTGTTTCGATGAACGAACGATCTGCCGAGCTGGGCGGCAGCATTGACATTTGTGCTGCGGAAGGCGGTGGGACATGCGTGAAGTCGCGCTTGCCTTTCGCTCAAGATCGAGCCTGACGGACTCCAGACCTCTTGAATCTCTGCGAAGGCTGGCAGTATGGACGATCCCATCCGAATCCTGATCGCTGACGACCATCCGATGTTTCGGGATGGTCTGCGTACGCTGCTGGACGCAACGCCCGACACGGAGATCGTTGGTGAAACGGCAACCGGGCTGGATGTCGTGGCGCTCGCTGTCTCGCTCGTCCCGGACGTGATTCTGATGGATCTGCAAATGCCGGGCATCAACGGGATAGAAGCAACACGGCAAATCACGGCGACCGTCCCGCATACTCGCGTTCTCGTCGTCACCATGTTCGAGGACGATAACTCCGTGTTTGCGGCGATTCGCGCCGGTGCGCGAGGTTACTTGCTGAAAGGAGCGGGACGCGATGAGATGCTGAGGGCAATTCGTGCAGTTGCTGGAGGTGAAGCGATCTTCAGTTCGGCCATTGCGGAGCGCTTGCTCCAGCACTTTAGCACCAGCCGTGCGAGCAAGCCTGCAACAGCGACATTCCCCGAACTGACCGACCGTGAACGGCAAATCCTGACGCTGCTTGCTGAAGGAAAAACGAATACAGAGATCGCCAATGCGCTGTTTCTGACCAACAAGACCGTCCGCAATTACGTCTCGAATGTGATTGCCAAAATGCAGGTAGCGGACCGAACGCAGGCGATTCTTCGTGCCCGCGACGCGGGGATCGGCATCAACACCAGTGATCGAAATGGTGCGTAGTATGTCACTGGCACAATCTGATCAGCCACTTCCGACCTCGTTCGCCTGCATGTTGAGATAACGTTCAATATCATCGCAAGCGGCCGCGATCAGGCGGGCGGCAGCGGCGCTGGTCGCGAGCGCCAGCGGATAGAACTCCTGGCGGCTGACATCCAGATAGCGTCGTGCCTTGGCCGGGTCACCTGCCCGGACCACCTGCCGAAGATTGTGGATGCGATCTGCGAGCTTGAGCAGGCGGACATCCGCCGAAGCATCCCGAATCCGATCGAGGTAAGCACGGTCGCGCGCCGGCTTTTCAGAATCTGGAACTGGCGGCTTTGTGACAGCCTCGACCAGCTCGAATGAGCGTAGGCCGATGAGATCTGCAATAATCGACGGCTCAATTTCGGGGCTATCCTCAAGGACATCGTGCATCAGTGCGGCGACGAGCATGTCGGCATCCCGACAGCCGAGCTCACTCCAGAGAATCGTGGCAACTGCAACCGGATGCTCGATGAACGGCGTGCCCTCGTCACGCAACTGGCCGAGATGAGCCTGCGCCGCGAACTGGAAAGCGTAGGCGATGCGATCAGCATCGTCCGGTGCCTGCGTCGCGAGAATCATCGTCAGTGACATCGGCATTTGCGCCGGTTCGTACACGGTTCCCTCCACGTTGAGATGCTATCAGGAAGAGCGGCGACGGTGCCTGTCTCGGCAACGGGCGAACGTATGCGTTACCCTACGTTCGCGCCAGACCACCGGCGTAGCGCTGTAGCGACGGAGGCGTGATTGGCCCGAGCACGTCAGACACGAACAGGACACCGGCTGGTCGCGCGAATCGTCACGCTGCTGATTGTTGCGCTGGCCGTTTCAGCTTGCGTCAACGTCGAGTTCGGCTCGACGTTTGTCGCCGATGGCGGCGCAAGCCAGCGGATGGCGATCGTCTTTCAGCGTGACCTGCTCGATCCGACCGAGCTGGCGAGACTTACCTCCGCCATCAACGACGCCGAGCAACGTATGGCCGACGATGGCTACGAAGTGCAACGCGTCGATAGCGCCACACAACTGGGCCTCCGAGCCGCGCGAACCTCTGCGGTCTCATCGAATGTTGCGACAGAGCTGAACAGCCTGCTCAACTCGATGCTGAATCGTTCTGATTCCAGTCCGATAGCACCATTTCAAGGCACCTTCTCGCGATCCAATCCGGCCGTAGGTGGCAACAAGTATCACCTTGAGCTCACCTTCGACGGACCGACGTTCAAAGCGGCCATCGAGGACTTGCAGCCGCCCTCGCAACAATCGCAGTCCCCAACTGCGCTGACCGATGCGCTGACCGTCACTTACACGGCAACGATGCCCGGGGATTTGCAGGACGCTACCGGCCAGACCGTCGCCGAAGGTACAGCGCGCTGGACACTCTCGCTCGACGAAACAACCTCGATTACCGCCGACTCAACCGTGGGGAAGAACACGCCCTGGGCTCTGGCAGCGCTGGCGATCCTCATCGCGGTCGGCATCATCGTCGTCTCATCGGTGCTGATCACCGCTATCCTGGTGGTACGCCGTCAGGCGATCGAGCGGCATATTCCGACCGGACTGCGCATCGCACGCGATAATCCAGAGAGCGTTGATGCCATCGATCCACCAACCGAGTGGAAAGAGATCCGCGCGTCGATCCGACGCTCGGTGCGCATCGCGCTCAGCGGGCAGCGCACGTCGACAATCGCGCCGCCAGACCAGCCTGACGCGCCGGAACGAGAGGTTGAGCATGGCCCTGACACCGAAGGAAACTGATCGACTACTGGTATTCACAGCCGCTGAGCTGGCCCGCAAGCATCGCGCTCGCGGCCTGCTGCTCAACTATCCCGAGGCTGTCGCGCTAGTTACCGACGAGATCTTCGACGCGGCGCGCGCCGGCATGGCATTCGACGCGGTCGTGGAACATGCACAGCAGGTGCTGCGCCGGTCCGACGTGATGGAGGGCGTGCCGGAAATGCTGGGAATCATTCAGGTCGACGCGATGTTCCCGGACGGCACGCGGCTGGTGACAGTCCTGAATCCGATTCGAAAGGACGAAGCATGATCCCCGGCGAGATCATCCGTCGCGACGAGCCGATCATCATCAACGCAGGTCTGCCAGTGACGACGCTCGACATCACCAATACCGGCAAGCTGCCGGTGCACATCACCGCGCACTTCCACGTCTTCGAGGCCAACCCCTGCCTGGCGTTCGACCGTCTGGCTGCCTGGGGCATGCGGCTGGATGTGCCGTCAGACGGTGCGGTGCGGCTGGAGCCGGGGGCAACGGTCAGCGTGAACCTGGTGCCCATCGGCGGGGATCGCAACGTCTACGGCTTTCAGGGCGTCGTAAACGGGTCTCTCGACCAGAACGATCCCGCCGAAGCACTCGCGCGGCTCATCGAGCGCGGATTTCAGCACGTCCCGAAGGACACATCTGCCGACCTATGAGAAGGCGTGCTGGACGTAGGGATTCTCGTTTGGCGGCCCAACGGCAACACGCATACGACCCTCGGATGGCTCGGCAATCACCGAGGCGAAGGTGATGACATCGCTGCCCTGCTTGTCGTCGGGCATGCGGCAAATTGCGTCCGGATAGCAGGTGCGGTCACGCATGACCGTCTCCATCTCGTCTGCATTCAGACTGCCGCGCCGCTCGCTCAGCAATGCCTGCATCTGCGTCATACGTGCCCGGGAGTTGCCGACGTATTCCTCAGACGAGCGCTCCTCTTCAAGCAGGTCGTCCGCGACATAGTGGTTCGCGTGCGCCAGAATGCCGTCGACCGGATCGAGCCGCGCGTCGCGCGAAGCAGTCGTCTCCAGATCGGCAGCGACGCCGCGACCGTCGAGCATGATGAGGTTGCGTGATGAGGCGCGGCGGACGCCGCGGACAGCCTCAATCGCTTCGTCAACCGTGTCGTGAGTCAGCGCGAGCCGCGACAGGAAGTAGCGAGGGAAGCCGCGTCGCCAGCCATCGCAGGTGACGAAGTTGGCGAAGACGCCGAGGCCACGATCGTTGATGCCGATGTAGGACACCTGGCCGGCCGGCATGAGCATCAGGACACGTGGCGCGTCGTCCGGCACGATCTCAGCGACAATCGCGATCTCGCCGTAGAACGCGGGTAGGTCGGCGTTCTGCCCAACCATCCCGATGCCGTTGCTGGTCGCTTCGGGCTGGACAGCGAACGTAGTGCATTCTGCCGTGTCGTCAGGATCGACCGGCGTGGCAACTTCAGCGCGCAACTGCAGCAGATACGCCTCCGGCAGCGAGGCCGCGCCGCGGGCGACACCCTGGATCTCGTCATCGAAGAACGGTGCGTAGCGTTGCACCCACGGGCGATATGCCATCGCAAGATCGAGGGCTGTCTCGCGATCCAGCGACGAGCGCTGATCCAGCCGCGTCATCGCCTTATCGAGATGACGATGGATGTACTCGGAGCATGCCTCGCCAAATTGCTCGCCGATCTGCAGGTGGCTGCCGGAAAAGTGGAACTTCGGGAACGTTCGTCCCCCCACCTGGGGAGCGCTCATGACATCGGTCGCGTTCATCACCCATCCTCCTCACGCTCTGGTAGTCAGCGAGGACAGGGTATCATGCCTCCAGTCCGTCATCACGGTGCAGGGAGGGGAGCATCTATGCCGGTCAGGATGGAGCGCGAAGAATACAACCGCCGCTACGGCGCGACGACCGGCGACCGCATCCGGCTGGCGGACACCAACCTGTTCGCCCGCGTCGAGCGCGACGACACCCTCCACGGATTTGAGCCCCTCGCCGGCTTCGGTCGCCCCATGCGCGACGGCATGCTCTTCGGCCGTAGCGGCTGGAACGGCAAGACCAGCGCCAGCCAGCTCGATCTGGTCATCACCAACGCCATCATCGTCGATCCGGTGCTGGGCATTTTCCGCAGTAACATCGGCATCAAGGATGGACGGATCGCGGGTATCGGGCGAGCGGGCAACCCTGACATCATGGAAAACGTCGATCTGCTCATCGGCAGCGCCACTGGCATGATAGCCGCCGACGGTGCCATCGTCACACCCGGCGGTATTGACACACACGTCCATCTGTCGTCGTCGAGCATCGTCGGCGCTGCTGCGTATTCCGGCATCACGACACTCGTCGGACAGGGCAGCGGCGGCGTCTGGGATCTTGGCGTCAACCCGCTGAATAACATGCGCCACGTCTTCGAAGCATTCGAAGCCATCCCGATCAACCTCGCCGTACTTGCACGAGGATCAAGCGACCGAGCACAACTCGAAACAGCCTTTGAGGTCGGCGCATCGGGGCTAAAAATCCACGAGGATGTCGGTGCGTTCCCAGCCGTCATTGATACCTGTCTGTCTGTCGCCGACCTGGCCGGTGGGCAGGTCGCCATCCATACCGATGGCTTGAACGAAGCCGGTGCATTGGCCGAAACGATCGCGGCAATCGCCGGTCGCTCGATCCACGCGTATCACGTGGAGGGCTCCGGCGGCGGTCACGCGCCGAACCTGATCGAAATCGCCGGTGATCCGCGCATTATCGGCTCATCGACGAACCCGACGTTGCCGTGGTCGATCAACTCGATCGCGGAGCAGCTCGACATGATCATCGCCATCCACCGGCTGGATCGCCAGAACCCGGAGGACATGGCTGCCGCACGCGACCGCGTCCGCGCCTCAACCATCGCCGCTGAGGATGTGCTGCACGACATCGGCGCAATCGCGATGGTTTCGTCGGATTCGCAGGGCATGGGCCGGATCGGCGAAGTCATCTCGCGCACATGGCAACTGGCGCACCACATGAAGCAGGTGCGCGGCGGCGGGTTCGACCCCAACACCGGCGACGGCGACGACAACCAGCGCATCATGCAGTACATCGCGAAATACACGATCAACGCCGCCATCGCGCATGGGCTGGACCACGAGGTCGGCAGCCTGGAGCCGGGCAAGATCGCCGATCTGGTGCTCTGGCAGCCTGCCTTTTTCGGCGTCAAGCCATCGGCGATCATCAAAGGCGGCTTCGTTGCCAGCGCGCAGGTCGGCGATGGGCAGGGATCGACGCGGTCCAGCCAGCCGCTCGTCTACCGCCCGATGTGGGGCGGGATGGGTCTCGCGCCGGCCGAACTGGCTGTCAACTTCGTCTCGCGCTACGCGACCGCCGGAATACCGGGCGGCGAGCACTTGCGCCGGAAGCCGGTCGCAGTGCGCGACGTCCGTAAGACATACAAGGACGCCATGCTGCATAACGCAGCCAGTCCGCGCGTGCAGGTCGATCCAGCGACAAACGAGGTCTATATCGACGGCGAGCCGGTGATCAATCCGCCGGCCGAGCAATTACCGCTGAGCCAGCGCTATTTCCTTGCGTAGCTCAGGAGCAGATCTATCTCGAAGGGATAGGAAGTGAGCGAGTCAGTTAGTGAGCGCGCCATCGGTGAGCTCATTTCAGCAAGCGATATTGCCGAGTCAGCAACAACAACCGGGGCGATCTGGTCGGCGACATCAACCGATCTCAATATGAACGTCGTCGTCATCACCAACGAAACGCCAATCGAAGGCCATCGCAACAATGAGGTCGATGTCGTCGTCATCGGCGTTGATGGAACCGGCACGGTGCAGATCGACCAGCAAGACATTCATGTCAAGCCCCGGAGCGCAGTGGTCATCCCGAAAGGCACATGGCGCTCGATCCGAAGCGACGCCAGCCGCTTCGCCTATATGACCATCCACCGCCGCCGCGCCGGCCTCTGGCCGACGAGTGGCGGATCGGGAGGAATGAGCGAGTAGGCTGCTGTCGTCGGCTTCAGGGTCGGGCTATTGAGCGCGCGCTAGCCAGGGTGCAGTGCTGGCGGGAGTAACAGCATCCTCAATCGGACTGCGTCGAGCGGGTGGGAGATCTCTCACTGCCGGGTGCCCCTTGGGCGGTAGATGACAGGAGGCGAGGATGGCTGTCGTATCGAACGACTCGCCATTGACGGCAATGTCGAGTGGCTGGCTTGGCAACCTCCATTTCCCCCTGTCATCTTGAGGTCGCAACCGAAAGATCTCCCACCCGTGCGACTCAGTCCGACGCGGTCAGGTGCTCTGCCGAAATAGCAGGGTACGCTGGGGTCCACACCTTACAATCCCCAAACGTCATTGCTACAGATACGGAGAACTCATGGACCGCAGATACCCCGAGATCGAACCATTCGAGCAGGGCATGCTCGACACCGGAGATGGGCACGAGGTCTACTGGGAAGCGTGCGGCAATCCGAACGGCATCCCTGCGCTCTTCGTGCATGGCGGGCCGGGATCGGGCGCATCACCGGGCCAGCGCCGCTTCTTCGACCCAAACGTTTACCGAGCGATCCTGTTCGACCAGCGCGGTACCGGCCGCAGCCGACCGCTGGCGAGTGATCCGAACGCCGATCTGTCGACCAACACGACGCAGCATCTGATTGCCGACATGGAGGCATTGCGCGAGATGCATGGCGTCGATCAGTGGGTGCTGCTCGGCTTCTCCTGGGGCACGACGCTGGCGCAGGCATATGCGCACACGCATCTGGACCGCGTCCGCGGCTTGGTCCTTGGGCTGGTGACGACGACCTCGCGGCGCGAAGTTGAGTGGATCACTGAGGATATGGGGCGCGTCTTCCCGCAGGAGTGGGATCGCTTCGCCGGTGCCGTCCCTAAGCGCTTTCGCGATATGCGGCTCATTGATGCTTATGCGGCCATGCTGCGCGATCCTGACCCGGCGTTGCAGGAGCACGCCGCGCGAGAGTGGTGTATCTGGGAGGACGTGCACGTCTCGCTCGCGCCGGGGTTCCAGCCGAGCCCGCGCTACAACGATGCGGAGTTCCGGCTGCGGTTTGCGCGGCTCGTGACGCACTACTGGAGCAACGCGGCATTCCTGGAGGAAGACCAGCTTATCCGCGACGCGGCAAAGCTGAACGGCATCCCGGGCCGCCTCATCCACGGTCGCTACGACATCAGCAGCCCGCTCGGTATTCCGTGGGAGCTTTCGAAGCGCTGGAAAACCGCGACGCTAACGGTGATGCAGCAGGGCGGGCACGGCGGCGACGAGTTCCCCGGCCTCGTGGTTGATGCACTGGACGAGCTCGCGCGAGCGTAGGCCGCAGCACGATGCTGCGGCCACGCTCAACGGTCGGCGCTACGCGCGAACGCGCGCCTTTGGCGGTTCGGTCCCTTCGGGGATCGGGGCCGCGTAGGTGTAGCCGTCGGTCTGCTCTTCGAACTCGGCCTTGGCCCTGGCCAGCAGGTCCGGGTCGTCAATGAGCTGGGCGGCGGTGATCGCCATAGCCTTGGCAGCGTGAATCATGCCCTTGTGCCCAATCGACATCGCGCCGGTCGCGGTGATGCCCCACGAGTGTCCCGGCGCGCCGAGCGCCCAGGTCGTCGTCGAGAATTGCACCGTCGGCGCATTCCAGCTCGCCTCGGCTACGTCAGTCGAGCCGGACATCGTCTTGCCCTCGTCAGTCGGTTGCACCGGCTCGGTCAGCAGGACCTTGTCTTTCATATCCTTCGGCAGACCTGAGTGCTCAAGCGCGCGGATGCGGGCCGCCTCGCCGAAAGCGTCGGACACCTCCCGAGCGTAGGCCTCTTCTTCGGCGGTGAACTCCATCGGACCCAGCGCCTCCAGCACGTCCATGCCGAGCGACGCGAGTGTCTGGTTCGGCAGGAAGCCGTGGATGCCATAGAGGTCGTGGACCTCGACGCGCGTCTCGGTCATCGCCGCCGCAGCCTCGGCGATCGTAAGGATGCGTTGCGTGATCGGATCGACCTGATCGCGGCGTGGTGCGCGGATGTAGTACCAGACCTCGGCCTCGGCCGGCACGACGTTCGGCTGCCCTCCCCCATTGGTGATGACGTAGTGGATACGAGCGGCCTCGATGACATGCTCGCGGAGATAGTTCACGGCGATGTTCATCAGCTCGACGGCGTCAAGCGCCGAGCGGCCCATCTCCGGTGCACCAGCAGCGTGGGCTGTTTTGCCGAAGAAGCGGAAGGTCGCGTGGTCGATCGCCAGCGAGCTGCCGCGCATAACCGAGATCTTGCTGCCCGGATGCCAGGTGATTGCGGCATCGAGATCAGCGAACGCGCCAGCGCGCGCCATGAACACCTTGCCAGCGCCGGTCTCTTCGGCTGGGCAGCCGTAGTACCGCACGGTGCCCTTGCGACCAGTCTCCTGCAGCCAGCTCTTCACTGCCGATGCGGCAGCCAGGCTGGCGGTGCCCAGCAGATTGTGGCCGCAGCCGTGCCCTGCGCCACCGGGGACGAGCGGATCCTGCGCCGCTTGATTCTTCTGCGACAGTTCCGGCAGAGCATCGTACTCGCCGAGGAACCCGATGATCGGCGCGCCTTCGCCCCACTCGGCGACGATCGCGGTCGGCAGTCCGCCGACGTTGCGTGTGACGCGGAAGCCATCTGCTTCAAGGTCTTCGGCCTGTAGTTGGCACGACTTCGTTTCGGCGAGCGCGACTTCGGCGTATTCCCAGATAGTGTCGGAGATGGTTGTGAAGCGCTCCTGGCGCTCATCAATCCAGTCGCCAACCTCGCGGTGCTTGAGCATGCATCCCTCCCAACGGTGTGTCTGTCGGGCCGGGGCCGTCCCCGGGCTTGAGCATTGTAACCACCTTTGGAAGTTCTCTCAGGTGAGGTCGGCTGCAGTGGGCGATGGGCGGCGAAACGGCCGCTCGATCCGGTCGCCGAGCGCATAGGCACCCTGCATCGTCGTATGGATCTCGGACGTGCCGCCGTAGATCACTGCGCCCTTGGCGTTGAACGCGTGCCGCAGGAGCATCGGCTGCTCTCCTGCGCAATGGCGGCTCCAGATCTCCAGCGCGTCGCGCGCGTTGTCGACGCCTGCGTTTGAAGCTCGCCACTTTGCCAGGCCCGTCTCCTGCGCGTTGGGTCGGCCGACATTCTTGAGTGCTGCCGCGCGAACCAGCAACGAGCGCGCTGTCTGTTCACGCGCCGACATCGCTGCCAGCTGACCGAGATCACCCTGATCACCTGCGCCTGTCTGGCGCAGGAAGTCGGCGGTCCATTCGCGACAGGCGCGGGCGATGCCGAGCGCGCCGCAACCGACCGTAAACAGGCCGTTACCGAGCGTCGAAAGTGCGACGACAAAGCCTTCACCAACGTTGCCAAGCACAGCGTCATCCGGCACGAATGCAGCGCTACAGACAACCGTGCCAGTATCTCCGGAACGCAAGCCGAGTTTGCCGTGCAGCACCGTTGACGATACACCAGGCGAATCGGCGGGCACGACGAACGCGGTGATGCCCTTGTGGCGTAGCGTGAGATCGACCGAAGCAAAGACGATATAGAGCGACGCCTGATTCGCGGCGCTGATCCACGATTTCTCGCCGTCGAGGACGTAGCCACCATCGACCCGTCGCGCACGCATACGCAACGCGCCGACGTCCGAGCCAGCGTCCGGCTCAGTCAGCGCGAACGTGCCGATCTCCCTGCCGCTCGCTAACTCCGGCAGCCAGCGTTCCCGCTGCGCATCAGTGCCCCACTGCAGGATGCCCATCGAGGTCAGCGCCAGATGGACGGTGAAGCTCACCTGGTGCGCCGTATCGATCGCGCCGAGCTCTTCGCAGACTGCTCCGAGCGCTGTGTAATCCCGACCCATACCGCCATAGCGTTTCGGTATCAGAAGGCCGAGCAGGCCGGCATTTGCCAGCGTTGTGATGATGTCATCATTCGGCGCAGCGTGAAGAAAGCGCTCGTCACTCGCGGCGACTGACGGTGCAATCGAGCGAACGAGTTGCACGAGATCGTCATGACCCCAGCTGCTGCCCGATGGGGAATAGGTGTTCATGGGCGGATTGTACGGTACGGTACCTTTCGCAACGGGGAGACCGGTTCGCAATAGTGCTATGGGGAGGAAATGAGCACATGACTGAGACTGCCAACCTGGCAATTCCACTGGAGTCCTACGCAGCGAGGCGACAGCGCTGCCGTGTTGAGGCAAGCGCACGGAGCTTCGCCGGCCTGATTGTCCTGTCGCGCGACCCGGATCGCGCCGGTAACGGACTCTATCTCGCCAACCATCGCCCGATCGCCGGATCACACCCGTCGATGTACGAGCAACGCGGTCGCGGCTACTGTGCCGTCATCATTCCGGTCGACAAGCCGGAAACGCTGCTGGTCACATCTCCGTACTACGAGCCGGACATCACCATCGAGCAGGTCGAGGTTGATACCAATCTGCCGCGTGGGCTGGCGCGTGTCATCAGTAACTACGGACTGGAGAACGGCGAACGCTGGGGCATCGTTGGCGAGGAGTTCATGCCGGTCCTGCTCTACAACGACATCCGCGTTGCCCTGCCGTATTGCAGCTTCTACTTCGCCGACGACATCCTCTGGACGATGCGGACGACGAAGGACGAGATGGAGCAGCAGATCCTGCGCGAGGCGGCCAGGATCGCCGACGCCGGCGCTGAAACCGCCATGCAGGCATACCGCGCCGGTCGCACCGAACAGGATGTCGTTAACGACGTTGATCGCACGCTGCGCTCGCTCGGCGCGACGAATACCTCGCTCACCTGCCAGAGCGGCGTCTATCGATCCGGCGAGCCGCTGATCCGCCCGTTCGCTACCGACAGGGTGTTGGAGCGCGGCGACATGGCGCAGATGGAGATTCGCGGCAGCTATCGCGGCTACGGATTCGACATCTGCCGCTCGGCCGTCGTCGGCCCGCCGAACGACACCCAGCGGCACATGTTCGAGACGGTCGATCGTATGCTGGACGCGAACTTTGCCACGGCCGCGCC